>DATGIQ010000205.1:0-25637 GCA_035295665.1 Gemmataceae bacterium
GACCGTTTCGAGCTCGATAGCCCGGCTGGCCGCCAGAGACAATGCCGACATCTGGGCTGCGGCAAGCGAAAGCTGGCCCGGTGCCAGCGTCTTTTCCGATAGCCCTTGCAGAGGTTCATTGTCCTCTTGCGGCCCTTGCAAGCGTACCTGCTTTTTGCCCAGGGCAATGACCGCTGGCAGCAGGAGCTCCATGGATTCTCCCGCCTTCAGCTCCACGTTGTCAGGTAAGCGAACCGGCAGTCGGTTGCTCCGGTTTGTGAGTCGGACCCGGTCGGGCGCCAGCGGCTCGATCAGGACGTGTTTCCGGGAAACCGTGAGTTCTTTCAATTTGGCGATGACAGCCCGCCAGCGATCCCCCTGACGCCTCCGGGTATAGACCGCGGATTCATCTTCACTTTGCCGACCCAGTTCCACAGGTTCGGTAAATTCGGCAGCGTAGACGAGCTGCTGTTTATCGTAAACTTGGATATAGACGGGCGCTGCCATGAGCGATCCTCTGGCAATACGGATGGTGGGTAAAATCTATCCAGGCGTTGTTTCAGCAAAATCGTTTCAACGACCTGCCGGCCTGCTATCGGTCTCCGCGCGCTTCGTTCCCGGCCGAGCTAGCTGACGTTCCCGACGCTTTCGAAGCTCCACATGACGCTGCAACCAGCAGCTGAGCGGCCCTAGGACCGATAACAAGAGAGGGAGCGTTGAGAGAGGGTTTTTCGCCTTGCCTCCTGTTTCGTCGTTCATGGGCAACTGGGCGGCACCACGAGCATGGTTCAGCCCAGGCACTGGAGGGGTCCTTCCCGGAGAGGGAGACGGGCCCAATATGGTGTTCTCTATTGGGGAAATTAGGTACGGCCGGACATCCATACTCTCCTCGGCGCCGAGTCGGATAGCCGCGCTACGTTTGCGGACTGCCCGATCGCTCGGATCACTGGGCATCAAGGCGCCGATGGGGACCACCGTGTGCTGCGATTGCGGAACAAGATTGGCTTGGGGCTGGCTCCCCGTAAGGAGCAAGCTGGCGATGTCCATGCCTGCGAGGATGTCCCGCTCGGTGGGCAAGTCGATCCGTTCGGGCTGACCAACCAGCCCGGGGGGCAAGGAATCGAAGTTCGGCTCCTGCCCTCCAGAAGATTCGGAAGGCCCCTGCCCACCCCCCGAAGTTGTGGCATTCGTGATGGCGGCCAAAGCCAAGCTAGCTGCCTGCGAAAGCGTGGGAGTCTGAGGGAAGAAGGCAAGTGCGGAACGCAGGTCAACCAACTCGGCCACGGCAACGTGAACGGGGATAGGTGCGACGAAGAGGTTGATCGGTACAAATGAGCCATTGCCGCTGCCCACGAGTACGCTCACGTCGTTGCTAAATTGGTTGGCCGTAACGATGTCGAGGTGGCCATTACCAAGGTCCTTCACCGCCACTGAAGTCGGGCGGTTCCCGACGGCGAAGGTCTGGGCAGGCTCGAACGTGCCGTCGCCGTTGCCCAGCAGCACGCTCACGCTATTGCTGCCCGCGTTGGCCACAATGAGATCGGGCATGTGATCCCCATTGACGTCCGCCACGGCTAGCGAAAAGGGATTGATCCCCACGGCGATGTTCCGGAAAACTTTGAAGGAGCCATGATCATCTGGGAAGAGCACGCTTACATCGTCGCTGACGAAATTGACCGTGAGGATGTCGAAGTGGCCATTCCCAAGATCTGCTATCGTTACAAACTGTGGATGGTTCCCCACAGGGATGTCGGGAGTCATGCGCTGGAAGGAGCCGTGGCCCTTGTTCAGTAAGATGCTCACATTATTGCTGAGTTTGTTGGCCGTGATGATGTCGAGGCTGCCATCCCCATTGAGGTCCGCCACGGCCACCGAGTACGAAGCACTCCCTGTGCCGATGTCTTGACGAGCCTGGAACGTGCCGTCCCCATTGCCCAGCAGCACGCTTACGTCGTTGCCTCCGTAGTTGGCAGTGATGACATCAGGGACGCCATCGCCGTTGATGTCCCTCACAACTATGGAGAGCGGACCTTTATCGACTGCGAAGGGGGAGTGTTTCTGCATGAAGTGGCCATGGCCGTCGCCCAGCAGCACACTCACGGTGCTGTCTTTGTAGTTCGCGACGACAATGTCCGCAATGCCGTCGCCGTCAGCATCTGCCACGGCCACCGCGAACGGTTGATTTCCCACGGAGATCTTCTGAGCGGCCTGGAATGTGCCATCACCGTCGCCCAGGAGTATGCTCACGTTGTTGCTGTATTCATTGGCGGTGATCAGGTCAGGGATGCCGTCGCCATTGATATCGGCCACCACCACGGACGACGGCTGTTTGCCATCAACAAAGAAGTTCTGGGCAGCCAAGAAGGAGCCATGGCCGTCGCCCAGCAGGATACTCACATTGTTGGCGTAGCGGTTGACCACGACGAGGTCTGGTTTGCCGTCGCCGCTGACGTCCGCGACTGCGACCGCCATCGCCCCGCTGCCTGCGGCGAAGTTCCGGGCGGGTTGGAAAGAGCCGTCGCCGTTACCCAGCAATACACTCACGTCCTCGCCGTTGTAGTTGGCGACGGCGAGGTCAGACTTGCCGTCGCCGTTGACATCCGCCACCGCCACGGAGGTCGGGCCATTCCCTACAGGCATGACCGGGCCAGGCTGAAAGGAGCCGTGGCCATCGCCCAAGAGCACACTGACCGTGTTGTCGGCCGCGTTCGTAGTGACAATATCGGGGTGGCCATTGCCTAGGTCCACCACCGCCACGGAGGTCGGGCCGTTCCCCACAAGCAAGACCGGGCCAGGCTGAAAGGAGCCGTGGCCATCCCCAAACAGCACACCGACCGTATTCTCGTCCCCGTTCGCCGTGACGATGTCAGGGTGGCCATTGCCTAGGTCAGCGATCGCCACCGAGCTCGGATGACTTCCCACGGGGAAGACGGGGCCGTGCTGGAAGGAGCCATGGCCATCCCCAAACAGCACGCTGACGGTACCGTCAGCTGTGTTGGCGGTGACGATATCGGGGTAGCCATTGCCCAGGTCCTTCACGGCTACTGAGGTCGGGCGGTTTCCCACGGGGAAGACGGGGCCGTGCTGGAAGGAGCCATGGCCATCCCCAAACAGCACACTGACGGTACCGTCAGCTGTGTTGGCGGTGACGATGTCGAGATGGCCATTGCCGAGGTCGGCGACCGACACCGAACTCGGGTGGCTCCCCACGGCAAAGGTCTGAGCGGGCTGGAAAGAGCCCTGGCCGTTTCCTAGCAGCACACTCACGTCGTTGCTGTCATAGTTGGCCGTGACGAGGTCCGGGATTCCGTCGCCGTTGACATCCGCCACGGCCACGGCCACCGGAGAGTGTCCGCCGAGATTCCAGGCGGTTCGGAACGTGCCGTTGCCATCTCCCAGGAGAACGCTTACGCCGTTGCCGCTGTAATTGGCAGTGACAATGTCGGGGAGACCGTCCCCGTTAATGTCCGCCACCGCGACGAAATGGGGAGACTTCCCGACAGGAAAGGTCTTCGCGCTCTGGAAGGTGCCATCACCCTCATCAAGAAGCACGCTGACCGTATTGTCGCCTCGGTTCGTAACGATGAGGTCGCGCTTTCCATCCCCGTTGACATCCCGTACGGCCACTGCGTTCGGACGATTTCCGGTGGGGATGTCGCGCGCAGGCTTGAAGGAGCCGTCCCCATTACCCAGCAGCACGCTCACGGAGTTGGAGTTGGCATTGGCCACGATGATGTCGGGTTTGCCGTCCTCGTCAACGTCTGCCACCACCACCGAGTAGGGAGCCTTCCCCGTGGAGAGGTCGCGACCCGCGCGACCAGGCTGGAAGGAGCCCTGGCCCTTCCCCAACAACACACTCACGGAGTTGGCTAAGTAATTGCCCGTGATGATATCAGGGATGCCGTCTCCGTTGACGTCTGCCACCACTACGGAGTATGGTCCTTTCCCCGTGGGGATGGCGGCAGGTGTAGGCTGGAAGGAGCCATGGCCATCGCCCAGTAACACGCTTACCGTGCTGTCCCCATAATTGGCGACAAGAAGATCGGGAGTACCATCGCCATCGATGTCTGCGACAGCTACCGAACTTGGTTTCTGGCCCACATTCTTGATCGTTTGAGCAGGCTGCTGAAACTTCCCGTCACCGGTGCCCCACAGCACGCTGACGGTATTGTCCGCTCGGTTGGCGGTGATGATGTCGGGATGGCCATTGCCCAGGTCTGCCACGGTTACCCAGATCGGGTCGGCCCCCACAGGGATATCGGCAGTCATGCGCTGAAAGGAGCCGTGGCCATCGCCCAAGAGCACACTGACCGTATTGTCGGCCGCGTTCGTAGTGACAATATCGGGGTGGCCATTGCCTAGGTCCACCACCGCCACGGACTTGGGACCATTTCCCGTGACGAAGTTCCGGGTGGCCCGGAAAGAGCCCTGGCCATCCGCCAGGAGGATGCTCACATTACTGCTGCGGTAGTTCGCGATCACCAGATCGGGTCTGCCATCACCGTTCAGATCTGCTGTTGCCACCGCCACGGGGCCATTCCCCACAGCGAAATCCTGAGCAGTCTGGAAGGTGCCGTCGCCATTGGCCCGCAACACGCTCACATCGTTGCTGAATTGGTTGGCCGTTACGAGGTCGGGACGGCCATCACCAAGATTTGCCACGGTTACCCAGATTGGACCGTTCCCCACAGGCAAGACCGAGGCAGTCAAGAAGGAGCCACGGCCATCGCCTAACAGCACGCTGACCGTGTTGTCAGCCTCGTTGGCCGTGACGATGTCGAGATGGCCATTCCCGAGATTGGCCACCGCCACCGACTGCGGATGGTTTCCCACGGGGAAGCTCGGAGCGGACTGAAAGGAGCCATGACCATCGCCCCACAGCACGCTGACCGTGTTATCGTCCCCATTGGCGGTGACCATGTCGAGATGGCCATTGCCCAGGTCTGCCACCGCCACCGACTGCGGCCCCGAGCCCGTCGCGAAAAAGCGACCGGGCTGAAACGTGCCATCCCCCTGGCCCAGGAGCACACTCACTGTGTTGCTATCCTGGTTAGCGGTGATGATGTCGGGGTGGCCATTGCCCAGGTCTGCTATCGCCACTGCAACTGGCCCCGAGCCAGTGGCGAACGAGTGGGCGGGCTGAAATGTGCCATCGCCTTGGCCCAAGAGCACGCTCACCGTGTTGCTATTTTGGTTCGCCGTAATGATATCAAGGTGGCCATTGCCCAGGTCTGCTACCGCCACCGCGGCCGGTCCGGAGCCCACAGCAAAGGAGCGGCCAGGCTCGAAGGTGCCATCGCCTTTGCCCAGCGATACGTTGACCGCGTTGCCGAGCTTATTGATCGTGATGAGGTCGGGCTTACCGGTTCCGTAGAGGTCTGCCACCGCCAAGGCATTCGGTGATATGCCCACGGGGAATGGACCGGGAAGTTGCACACTCAGGAGGATGCGTGGCTCGACATCTTCCACTTGCAGGCAAACACGGGCCTCCCGCCGGCGACCTCGAACCGAGACGCCGAACCAATTCTTCCGAAGATGCCACCGGTACTCCGCCATGAATCGCTCTTGCAAAAGTTTTTTAGCGACCGGGCAACTGCACTCGGCTGCGCCCTCACCGATCGGGACGGCCAAACTGGGCAGTCAGGTCCGCGAGTCCAGATCGGATTGGGTACAATGCGGCGTCCTTCATCACGTGCTCTTGCCAGTACGCCCGGCGCTGCTCGACAGGCACCAGAGAAAGCGCGTTCCGTAGCAATATCACGGCTCTGTTTTGATAGCGGTATCCGATCGCTGCCATGCCCGGCTTGGCCTGGAGTTGGGCGGCAGCTCGAGCGTAGACGCGGGCAGCTTGATGCCACAGACGCGGCTCCTTCGGATCACCCGTGAGCGCTTTATCCGCATCCGCCACCGCATTGGGGAAATCCCCCAATTTTACCCGGACATGGGCACGACCCAGGAAGGCATCGACACTCTTCGGGTCGAGGTGGAGCGCCTCCTCGAAATCGTGCAGCGCAAGCTGCAGGGCCTGAATCGTCAGATACTCCTGCCCGCGGGAGCGGTAGAGGAGGGCCTTATCCTCCTCTTTCGGCATGACTTCCAAGGCCCGGCTGTAATCGTCGATTGCATCCGCATGGCGGTTCAGCTTGGCTCGAGCCAGTCCGCGCTGCCGGTAGACTGCTGCGGAAGCGTCCCCTCCGCTGTTGAGGTAAGCGTCGAAGGCTGCCGCGGCCTCAACGTAACGGCCCTGAATCAACAGTACTTCACCGCGCGAGCGCAGGACATCCACACGCCCCGCGTCTGCCTTGAGGGCCGCATCGTATGCCGCCAGTGCTTCCTCGAAGCGCTCCTGCAAGTGCAGGACGCGCCCCCGGTCGGCCTCCACCCGAGCCCGCAAGGAAGGATCATTTTGTGCCAGTCGCGCCGCTTCTGCCAGGTCGCGCACCGCCGCTTCCCGATCGGAGCGTTGCAAGTTCAGTTTGGCCCGGCTGTAATGCAGCAGCGCCAACTTTGCGGGTTTCAGATCGCCGACGTGGAGCTGCCGGTCCGCCGCGGCGATCGCCCGATCCAGATACTTGCCTGCATCCTCCAGCCGGCCTTCCTTCTGGTAGGCCAAAGCCAGGCTGGCATGGGCATCATACTTATCGGGGAACAGCTCAGCGGCTTGTTTTAAGTCCTCCACCCCTTCGGCGAGCATGCCCTCTTGTCCGACGCGCATTACTCCCCGATTGTTATAAAGGACGTAAAGAGCCGCCGGGCTCGGCTCGAGACCAAGAGCCTGCTTGAAATCGCTTTCCGCGGCCCCATACTCCTTCATCTTCCCCAGCGCGAAACCGCGCAACAGGTAGATCCAGATCAGGTCCGGCTTCTGGCTTTGGCAGAATGTCAAGTGCGCGATGGCAACCTCCGGCTTCTCCGACATCACATAACAGATGCCCAGGAAGTAGTGCGTCCAGAAGTGCTGGGCGTCGATCTGGAGGGCACGCAGGAACTCCTGATTTGCCAGTGCCAACTCGCCCTCGCTGTAGTGCTCGTGTCCTACCAAGAAATGGTCCTGCGGGTGCAGATCCGTTGCGGATGCCAGCGTCCGCGCCAATTCCCTCTCTTTTTCGGCGTCGGATACCTGGCCCAGAAGATTCAAGTAACGAGCCCGCTGCAAATGGATGGCCCGCGTCCGCACCCCCAGCCGATCCGCACACGCTAACAGCTTCAGCGCTTGTAGCAATTGCTGCCGCTCCTCGGTCGTCTGCTGCGGCAAGCGCCACGGCGGGATCAGGCTTTCGCGAAGTTCTTTACGGTCGCCCTGCGTTTCGGCCTTCTCTTGTACACGGCGAGCCTCGAGATCGGCCAGCATCAACAGCAGGAGGTAGCTGCCGGCTGTAATTTCCTCCTTCTCGTTGTCCTTAAACGGTGCAGTTAGATTCAGCGTTCCATGCCCGTCCACCGAGAGACCGATGGCGGTCAAGGCTGCACTGGCCCGTTCCAGGGCAAGCCGGCGGTTGGTTTGCAGGTCCTCGCCGCCGGCTAGCGTTGCATAAAAGAGGGCCTCGTCTCGGTCTCGGAGGAAACGTTCGTAGATATGGAGAGCGGCCAGTCGGTCCTTCACCTCCGCCCGGTCCACTTCGATCTTTTGGAGAAAATCTGCCAAACTCAGCTGCTCGGCCTGAGCCTTTTCCAATGCCTTGTCCAGCAACAGCTCGGCTTGCTTCCAATCCTCGCTACTGATCGCCGCCTTGCCGCGAGCATGCAGATCCTGGACCTCGGCCCGGGTCTCGTTTAATCGCTTCTGCTCGGCTTGGCGCTGCTTGTTCCGTTCTGCGGAGAATTGCTGCACCGCAATGGGCAAGGCCAGGCCGATGACCATCAGAACGCCGATCAGGGCTGCCGCCGTCGGACGTCGCCGCATCCACTTCGCAGCGCGTTCCCAAGGTTGCACCCGCCGGGCCCGGATCGGCTCGCTCCCGAGAAAGCGTTTTAGGTCGTCGGCAAGGGCCCGTGCTGAGCTATAGCGCCGGTGTGGTTGTTTCTCCAAGCATTTCAGGCAAATGGTCTCCAGGTCGCGAGGTAATTTTGGCTGAAGCCGGCGCGGTGGCACCGGCTCCTCCGTCCGCACCTGAACGAGAGTCTCCATCATGGTGGCAGCCTTGAACGGAGGCCGGCCGGTCAGGCACTCGTACAGGATCGCCCCCAGAGCGTAGACGTCCGAAAGCGGTCCGATCTCCCGAGTCTTGCCCATCGCCTGCTCGGGAGCCATGTAGCTGGGGGTACCAATAATGACATCGCTCTTCGTCTTGGCGGAATCGTCGTCCAATTGCTTGGCCAGACCGAAATCCGTAATCTTGCAACTCCCCCAGCGTGTCAGGAGGACATTGTCGGGTTTCAAGTCGCGATGGATGACACCGGCTTCATGGGCGGTATGCATGGCCTGACCGAGCATGGCCACGAGTTCTGCCGCTCCGTGAGGCGGCAATGGGGACACTCGCAAGCGCTGGCTCAGGCTTCCACCATCCATAAACTCCAGCGCGAAATAGGGCAGACCGTTGTGCTCGCCAACTTCGTAGATTTGCACGATGTTGGGATGCTGAAGCCGCGCAGCCGCTTCCGCTTCCGAGCGAAAGCGCGCCAGTTGATCGGCACTGGCGTGCGCTCCTCCGAGGATCATCTTCAAAGCCGCCAGACGCTTCAGTTGTAAATGGCGTGCTTTGTAAACCACGCCCATGCCGCCGCGGCCCAATTCGCCAAGGATTTCGTAACCAGGAACGGTTATCCCCGCGCTGCAAGGTGCTGCGCCCAAGCCGGCGCTGCCGAGCTTGGCACGCCCGCCAGACCAGCTCGCGTTTTCTTCCTCAGTCAATAGCCGGCTCGCATACACATCATCCGGACTGAGGGTTTCCGGCACTGCACTCTCTTCGCTGATAGCAGAAATCCGGCTTGCATAAGGATCCAGATCATCGGTCACGGGAGTTGGATCGGACGGAGTTTTATCGGTGCAAGGCTGTGCTAGACCGGCATCGGTATTTTTTGCTGGCGGCGTACGCTTTGTGTCTTCAGCAGAAAGGATTGGAAGGGGTCCCGTCTGGTTGTGGTGCTTCTGCTCCCGAGGAAAACCGCTCTGTCCCAAGTCTTGAGTGCCGGCCGTCGGTGTCCTGGAAGCGTCTTGATCCGGGCAAGCCGATTCACGTTGTGACACGGACCCATGCTCGTTCTCGCGCATGTGCTTGCGGGCCTCAATTCACTCAGCGGTCGCTTCGCAGGGCAACAACGCACCGCCATGGCGGGTTCATTTCGCCAAGAGGCGGGGCGTCACCGCTTGGTAGTCGTTCAGAAGCGCTGGCAGATATTGCTCCGCCTCAACGAGACGAACCCGGCCAAGCAGCCCGGAGCATCAGAGCGGAGTTAACTTGGGCACAATAGACACCCAGGATACATTGGCTCACGTGTAAAATCAAGCACTTTGGAGCAAGTTAAACGGATCCATCGCTTCATCGCTACCCTCCACGCAGCAGCGCAACGGACCGACCACCGGAATGCTCCCGTGCTATAGCGCCCCCTCGTCACCGATGGTAAGGAGGCGCTGAACCTCGTCGGTCTTGAACCCCAGAGCCATGGGCTGGGCCACGCCCGGCAGCACGGCCACGTCGTACAGCTCGCTGACCATGCCCCCTAATCGCAGCCAGTGAGCCACATCTCCGCTGCGCAGGTCGATCACATGCACTCCACAACGCGGCTCGGCATTGCGAGCCTCTAACTCCTTCTGCAAGGGTAGCCCACCAAAGGTTGGATCATGACGCGCCCGCGACAGTCCCACCAGGGCGTAATCACCGGTGAAGGCGAGCCCGCGCAGGTAGCCTGGGCAGAACGTCACCGGCTCAAACGTGCCGCGCTCCGGATCGACCCACCCGAAGAAGCCCGTGCCGCTGTTGAGCAGCCAGAGCCGTCCGCAGTAGACGCGCGGCGAATGTGGCATTGATAGGCCGGAGGAGACGACCGCGTTCCCACGGAGATCGAGGACTACGCCACCGTTGTGGCGGCGTTCACGCCAACCATCGGCCACGTCGGATGTGCTACAAGCGGTGACATAGCGGGCTCGACCACTCTCCAGGGCCAGACCATTCAGGTGGCAGCGATCTTCCGGGGCCAGTTTGCTGATGAAGGGAGGCCGCCAGAGGGGTTGAAAACTGGCGCGATCGTCGAGGGTCGCCAGACAGCTGAATTTCGTATTGATGAAGACAATACGCCCCATCTCTTCCTCTGCCAAATCGTGGACATCCAGGTCGCCAGTGGTGTGCCCGGTCCGCGGCACATAGAGGCGATCGCAGCCCTGGTGCAGTTGGCCCGGTCTGAGCACATTCACAAAACGCCAAAGCTGGTAGGCGGAACTGAGCCACATCGTCTCGCCTGCGGCCCACAATCCCATGCAGCGGTTGAAGGTGCGCTCGTGAACGATCAAATGACCGTCCGATTTTCGTCCGATGAGGAACAGTTTGGCGGTTTGGTAGGTACTGATCGCCACGCTCACCTGCTGCTCGCCCAGCCAGCTGGCAAAGTCCGCAGAGCTGTAGACCTCCAGCCAGGGCTCGTCGGCAGGCGGTCGGCTCTCCGTCATCACCGGACCTCCCAGGTTCAGGCCAAAGGAGATCGACGCAGGCCTCCGGGCACGCACCTGTTCAGAACGACCCGGCCACGAACGCGCGCACCGCCTGCTGATACGCCTCCTGGAGGCGGCAGGTCACCGGACCGGGGCGTCCCTCGCCAATGGGCTCATCATCGACGTAAACAACCGGTAGCACCTCCGACGTGGTCCCGGTCAAAAACAGCTCGGATACCTGCTGCAGATCGCTGCGTTTTAATACCTGTTCACGGACCGGAATACTCGCCTGGGCCGCCAGCCGCAGAATGAGGCCGCGGGTAATCCCCGGTAAGATGGCATTGCTGTTCGGCGCTGTCAGCACCGCTCCCTCCAGTACGCCAAAGAAACTGGTGTGCGTGCCTTCGGTCAAGGTTCCATCCGGCGAACAGAGCAGGGCTTCCAGACTGCCGGCTTCCTTGGCAGCCTGCATGGCCAGCACGTTGGGTAACAGATTGGTCGATTTGATATCGCAGCGGCCCCAACGGATGTCCGGCTGCGTGATGACACGTGCCCCAGAACGCCGGGCCTGTTCATAGGAATCCAGAAATTCCTGGACAAACAAGAATTCCAGTGGCACGGCGTTGGCCGGGAACGGATGGCTCCGAAGTGCCGAACCGCGTGTGATCTGAATATAGACTACGGCATCCCGGAACGGCCCGGCCGCGATGGTTTCGTACACCCGGCGGCGCAGCCGGCCGAGGTCAACCCCGGCGATGCGGATGGCCGAAAGGCTCCTTTCCAGCCGGCGGAAATGCTCTTCCTCCAGCCAAGGCCGCCCTTCATAGACGCGGAGCACTTCGTAGACCGCATCCCCAAAGAGAAAACCGCGGTCCAGGGCGGAAATCCGGACCTTTGCCAGGGGCAGAGACTCGCCATTCAGATTGGCCAATGCTTCCATGGTCGCCTATGCCCTATCTTTCAAGGGTTCCGGCGGGAGGGCCGGCAGCCGAATAGTAAATTTGGTTCCCCGGCCGACTTCACTTTGAACCGACAGCATGCCACCGTGGGCGCGGATAATTCTCCGGGTGGTGGCTAGCCCCAATCCGGTGCCGCCCGGCTTGGTCGAAAAAAAAGGGCGGAACAGCCGGCTTAACATTTCCGGAGCCATGCCGCTGCCCGTGTCAATCAGGCTCAAGCAGACTTGCCCCTTCACCCGGTCATCGTTTCCTTCCGCGGAGGAAGCAGACACGCTTGGGGGGGGCTCATAGGTTGCCTGGATGGTTAATTCACCGCCTTGCGGCATGGCCTGGGCAGCATTGAGCAGGAGATTCAACAAGGCCTGTTTGAAGACGTCGGAGTTGAGCCGGACGGTGGGCAAATCGGCCGGAAGGTAACACTTGATGTCGATATTGGCTTGCCGGGCCATGGGGCCGAAGAAATCGCTCATCTCTTCGACCACTGTCGCCAGGTTGCTGGGTGTCAGCTCGAGGTCTTTGACACGGGCAAACCGGAGAAAATCGTTCGAGAGGTCCACGAGGCGCTGGCACTCGCCCTGAAGACGCTGGACCCGCTCCACGGCGCGGCGTTCCCGCTGCGATTGCGGATCTTGAAAATCTTCGGCAAGGAGCTGAAGATTGAGTCCCAGCGTGCTTAGGTGGTTTTTGATTTCGTGGACGAAGCCACCGGTCAGCTCCGCGAGCTCGGCGTAGGTATCGGGCTCAGTACCAGGTTCAGCGCCGGCCGGCATCGGGATTGTCTCCGCCCGCCCCGTTGGAGCGCCGCCGCGGTCCGGAGTCACCGTGGCGCCGTGGCGGAGGCGGCGGCTCCCCCCCCCGCGGCTCCCCAGCCCCCTGGGCAGGCTTACCCTGCTCACGCAGCAGGGCCTTGCGCGAGAGCTTGACCCGGTCCTGATCATCGATGGCAATCACTTTGACCTGAAGATGGTCGCCGACCTTGCAGACGTTTTCCACCTTATCCACGTACTTATCGTCGAGTTCGCTGATGTGGCACAGTCCGTCGCGGCCCGGCAAGATCTCGATGAAGGCGCCAAAGTCCTTGATGGACGTGACCCGTCCCTCATACACTTTGCCGACGCGTACTTCTTCCGTCAGCGCCTCGACCTTTTGCCGGGCCATCTCGGCCTGGGCGGCATCCATGTGCGAGATGTACACCGTACCGTCATCATCGACATCGAGCTTGGCCCCGGTCGATTCCTGAATGCTCTTGATGGTCTTGCCCCCCGGACCGATCAGCAAGCCGATCTTTTCCGGGTTGATGCGAATCTGGATCAGACGCGGAGCAAAACTGCTGATCTGCGAGCGCGGCTGACGCAAGGTCGTGAGCATCGTCTTCAGGATTTCGCGCCGGGCCTCGCGCGCTTGATCCAGCGTGGCACGGATGATTTCTTCGCTGATCCCGTCGATTTTCAGGTCGAGCTGGATGCCGGTGACTCCCCGGCCAGTACCGGCGACTTTGAAATCCATGTCGCCGTAGTGATCTTCATCGCCCATGATGTCGGTAAGGAGCGCGAAGCGATCCCGTTCCTTGACCAGACCGATGGAGATGCCGGCCACCGGATCGGAAATCGGGACCCCCGCATCCATGAGCGACAGAGTCCCGCCGCAGACGCTGGCCATGCTGCTGGAGCCATTGGACTCGAGGATGTCGGAGACGACCCGGATCGTGTACGGGAACTTGTCTGGGCCAGGAATCACCGCCTTGAGACTACGCTCGGCCAGGGCACCGTGGCCGATTTCGCGGCGGCCCGGCCCACGGATCGGACGGCATTCGCCGACGCTGAACGGCGGGAAATTATAATCGAGCATGAACTTTTTGCTGTACTCTTCTACCAGCCCGTCGACGCGCTGTTCATCGCTGACCGTGCCCAGGGTCGTGGTCACCAATGCTTGGGTCTCTCCGCGGGCGAAGATGGCTGAGCCGTGCGTGCGCGGCAGCACGCCAACCTCGCAGGTAATGGGCCGAAGCTGGCGGAGCGACCGGCCATCGATCCGCTTGCCCTCCAGGATCAAGTCGCGCACCACCCGCTCTTGCAGGGCCTCGAAAGCCGCGGAAACGTGTTCCGGAGCGTGCGCCGGCTCACCGTCCTGGGGCAGGAACTCATCGAAGATCCGGTCGCGCAGCTCGCGGATACTGTCGGCGCGGTTCTGCTTCCCCTGGGTCTGTTTGCGCTCGCGGAATTCATCATAGAACCGCTGCCGGAAGACCTCGATCAGCGGATTCGGCGGCGGCACTGGCGCCACCGGCTTCGGTTCCAGCCCGGCCTGGCGGCGCAATTCTTCGATCAAATCCACGAGGATGGCGATGTGCTGATGTGCGAAGAGAATCGCTTGCAGCATGTTCTCTTCGGACATCTCGCGAGCAAACCCTTCGATCATGGTGATGGCATCGCGCGTGCCGGCAACCACCAGGTCGAGCTCGCTTTCCTCCAGCTGGGAATGCGTGGGCATGAGCACAAAATCGTTGTTGATCCGGCCCACGCGCACCGCACCGGTCGGCTTCAGAAAAGGAATTTGCGACATGTGCAATGCGCCACTGGAGCCGATCATGGAGAGCACATCAGGGTCGTGTTCCTTGTCGGCCGACAGGACAGCCCCCATGATCTGCACTTCATTGTGGTACCCGGCCGGGAACAAAGGCCGGATGGGTCGGTCTATCAGCCGCGACGTCAGGATTTCCTTGGTCGTGGGCCGGCCTTCGCGCTTGATAAAGCCGCCGGGGAATTTGCCCGCCGCGTACGTCTTCTCTCGGTAATCGACCACAAGCGGAAAGAAGTCGCGGCCCTCGTCGGCCTCGCCTTCGACAGCGGTCACGAGGGTGACCGTGTCTCCATAGCGGACCACCACGGCGCCGTGCGCCTGCTTGGCCAGCTTTCCGGTTTCAATGATAATTTCTTGGGCACCAAACGGACGTCGAACATGACTTGCCTGCACGGCTCAATCCTCAACAAACCGGCAGGAGAGGTGAAGGTGGAAGGAAAAAGATAAAAGGCAAAAGGAAGAAACTCAACTCCGCTGGTTCACTCTTGCCTTTTTCCTTTGGCCTTTTTCCTTACTTGCGGAGGCCCAACCGATTGATGAGCGAGAGGTAGCGGTTGTGATCCTTGTTACGAAGGTAGGTCAACAAACCGGACCGCTTACTGACCATCATGAGCAGCCCACGCCGGCTGGCATGGTCTTTCTTGTGTGTGCGCAGGTGCTCGGTCAGCTCCGAAATCCGGGCGGTCAGGAGAGCGATCTGCACCTCCGGAGAGCCCGTATCCGCCGCTTCACGGCGATATTGATCGATAATTTCTGTCTTGCGGTCCCTGGTAATCGACATTGCGATCCTCGACACCTCCGACGCGTCCTACTCCTGCCTAACCTGTCTAAACGTTACAGAACCTCTGTGTTTCAGTGAATGTATCAAGCCGGAGCGAGAAAGCAAGTTCGATTTTCGATTTTGACCTGTTTAAGATCGAGTTGGTTGTGGCAAGGCCACGCCTTGCAAACCGACCGCATAGCCCTTAGGATCTAGTTGACGCTTGTGCATTGCATGATCCTACCGCATACAAGCCGGACGCGCCAGGGAAGATCCTTCGCTCGCACGTCCGGCTTGTATGCGGTAGGAACCGGTAAGGTCATTTGATAGCCAGGCGTCCCGGCATCCGGAGCCGCATATGGCAGAGCAATGGTGCAATCGGCTTTACCTCGGCAACTGCATTGACAACTTAAAAAAGTTAGCTGCAGAAGGTGCCCGTGTCGATCTCGCCTTCGCGGATCCGCCATATAACATCGGCTATTCCTATGACGTCTACAGAGATGATCTCGACGACCAAGCATACCTAATCTGGACGGAACGTTGGCTGGATGCGGTTCAGCATATGCTGAAGCCGACCGGAACCTTGTGGGTCGCCATTGGCGATGAATACGTCGCCGAGCTAAAAAGGATTGCCGAAAAACAGGGGCTTTCTTTGCGCAATTGGGTGATTTGGTATTACACCTTCGGTGTTCACTGCACGCGAAAATTCAGCCGATCGCACACCCATTTGCTGTATTTCGTCAAGGACCCGAAACACTTCATCTTCAACGACGGTGCCGTCCGCGTTCGATCAGCGCGGCAGATGGTTTATAACGATGGCCGGGCCGATCCGCGCGGACGGGTACCGGATAATACTTGGATCCTGCGCCCGCAGGATGCCGCAGGAGCCTTTGGTCCGGACCATGACACCTGGTATTTCGCCCGCGTTGCGGGGACGTTCAAGGAACGGGCGGGGTTTCACAGCTGCCAGATGCCCGAACGGCTCCTCGAGCGAATCATCCGGTGCTGTTCCGGCCCTGATGATGTGGTCCTGGATCCGTTCGCCGGCTCCGGCAGCACCCTGATCGTCGCCAAAAAACTGAGTCGACGCTGGATCGGTGTGGAAGTTTCTCCCGAATACGTTCGCCATGCCAACGCGCGGATCGCAGGCGTGCAGGCCGGCGACCCCGTGGAAGGGCCCGAAGATGCACTGACAAGCGCCCCGGCTACGCCTTTGGGCCGAGGGCCGAAACACGAAACGACCGATGAACGCGGGATTCTCGATGCCTTCAAAGCATCTGCCGATGGCTATTCTGCCGACCGGGTTGTCGCAGATCCGGTATTGAATGCCGGGTTCATCGATGAATGTGGCAAGCGGGGCCTGCACGGTCGGCCCCGCGATTGGAACCTGACACTGTTGAGCTTGCGGAAAGCGGGTCGATTGAAAGAAGTGCTTACCACCAGGCGCACCGAGCTCTCCTGGGAGGCGATGGACCCATTCCAGTTCGCCAGCGAAATCGCGCTCCGCCGTATGTTGGATTGGGGATATCCCAGCCTTGACTACGTTTTCTGTGATCCGATCGCCGTGCTGCGATTCGATGCCCTTGCCCGCAGCCTTGCCCCGGGCTTTAGCGGCCTGGAATATCGCTGGGCCGCCCTGCGCCTCCGTAAAGACGCCCGGCTATGGAGGCGTTCTTCCGCGCAGATCCACTGCCCCGCGCAACTGGAGGATTGGAGAAAGATCAGCCTGGACGCACAGGCCCTCACGGAGGTGCAACCGAAGCCCGGCGTCTACCTTGTCGCCCGATCTCGTGAGGATGCGAAGCCGATCTATATCGGCGAGACCCGCGACCTCTACCGCCGTGCCGAGCAGACCGTGCGCGTTCAGTCCGCATTCGATCAGTTCGTGCCTAATACAGGCGAGTGGAAATTCCGGTGGTTTGAGCTGGAAGGTATGGAACCGGATCAGCGGCGCGGTCTTCAATCGCTCCTCATTGCAAATAATCGGCCGCCCATGAACTACCTGGAGCTTGCCGCTCAGTCCCCCGACCGAGAAATCTCCCATGACCTGGATTAACACCGTTCCCTGTGCCCAGGCCGATGCCGAGCTGAAGAGCTGCTATGATGCCGTCTACGCCCTGTATCCCGCAGAATACAGCACAGAAGTCGTCGCGGTGCGCCGTGCAGATGGCAGCGCGGACAGCATCGTGGCCAGCCATAGCCTTATTCCTCAAGCCCTCCGGCACGCTCTGTCCACATACGGAGTGCTCCTGGCTCCGGATCTTCCCCTGCGGCGGCGGGACCATGAAATGATCGCCACCGTGGTTTCTGCTCTCAACCGCTGCTTTTACTGAGTCGAAAGCCACGCCGAGTTCCTCCGCTGCGTCACGCTGGACGAGGAACTTGCCGCCGCGTTGCGGCGGGATTACCGTCAGGCAACTCTCACCGCACAAGAGCGGGCCATGCTCGATTACGCCGCCAAGTTGACGACCAGCCCGGCACAGGTGCATCCAGCAGATCTCGAACAATTACGCCGGGTCGGCTTCGACGATCGTGCCATTCTTCAGATCAACCTCATCGCCAGCTGGTTCAATTACATTAACCGCGTCGCCGACGGGCTCGGTGTCGGGAAGTAAGCCACCGTTCGAGGCGAAGTGCCTCAATCAAACAGCAGGCGCTGCTGGCTCCCTGATGCGGGGGCGGCGAATGGTGCCACGATTTCCATTCCGGCACCCATCCGGGACAATAGCTCGCGCATCCGCTGGGCATTGGCCGCGGCCTGGCTGCGCTGGCAGTTATTGAACAACAAGAGCACCCGGTTGCTGGGATGATCATTGCGACGGAGGGCCTCGATCCACTCTCCGAGTGCCTGATCATCGTAATCGAAATCGTACCGATCTTTGTCGGAGCGATACCAGTTTTCGGCGTTGCGCGAGTGGAAACGCACATAGACAACAGGACTGGATTGAATGAGTCCGCGCGGGAAAAGACCCGGCAATTTGGGAACGTCCACCGAAACGAGGTCGAGATGGTGTTCGGTCAACCAGGCCGTCACCTCGGCACGGAACCACGAGGAGTGGCGAAATTCGACCGCCAGATGGTAATCCGCGAATTCTTGGGCCAAGGTTTCCAGCCAGCCACGATGCCTGGGAAGGTCATGGCAGGCCTGTGGAAGCTGACAAAGCAATCCCAGCAATCGCCCCTGTCCCTGTAACGAATGGACCGCATGCCGAAACCCGGCAATGTCTCTTCCATTCGCTTCATGGCTGAGCGTGCGCGGCAGCTTGACGAGGAATTGGAAGCCAGCGGGTGTCTGCTCGGCCAGCCGAGTCAGCATCGCCGCCGTCGGCAGCCGATAAAAGGTGAAATTCAGCTCGACCAGAGGAAAGTGCTGACAGTAATAAGCGAGCATCTTCCCAGATCGGATGTCCGGAGGATAAAAACCTCCCACCCAATCTGGGTACGAATAACCGGAAGTGCCGATCCAGATTTGCATCGTGGTCCGTGGTCCGTAGTCCGTAGCTCATTGTATGAGGGTGGCGGGCGGCGTAAGAGGGCGGCGGGTGGCAGGAAAAGAGGACAGGTATCGCGTGGCGGGCAGAACCACGGGCTCTGCCACCCGCTACCGTCTTACCAGTCGCTGGTAGCATCCTGTGGACTTGTCACGACCGCGCCCTCTTGTTGGGCGGCCCAGATCATGACACGGCGCGTGACCTCGGCGGCTTGCCGGCTGTGCAAGGGCGGCAAGGGCTGGCCGAGTGGCAAGCCCAGATCGATGCCGAGGCGACGCTGTACCACATCAGCCGTCGCCAAGGCAATCTCCCGGTTCGGCAAGCGTGCGATGGCATGGAGAGTCGCCAAGGCCTGGTCGTGGATGCCTTCGTGCAGCAGACTCTCCGCGGCCATCAGGCGCAAGGAGGCTGGGTTGGACGGATCGAGCAACTGTTCCAACAGGGTTTTGTCCCAGTTGCCCACGGTTTTGAGGATGCCGGCCAACTCCAGCCGCAACACCGGCGAGGTATGAGGGTCGGCTAACTTACGCTGCAGTTCCAGGCACAAGGAGCTATCCGCCTGTTCGCTCAGAGCCGTGAGGTAGTGGACTCCCAGCGATTGGGCGGCTCGGACGGCGAGGATTCCTTTTTCCGAGGTCCAGGCGTTCAAATCCGCGACGGCCTCGGCGGTGAGCAGTTGCCCGGCAGGGCGGAGAGGCCCATCCTGTTGATGAGCAGGGTCGGCCAAACTTTGCCGGATCGCGTTCCGGACCCACGGCCAGCGGCGCTCACTGTCCCAGAGCAACGCTTCTGTGACGGCTCGGCGTACTTCCCAGGAGGAATCGCGCAGGAACTCCGCCAGGGCTTCGATGAGTAGGCGGTCGCTCACATTGGCCAAGGCGTTGATGGCGGCTGCCCGAATCGCCGGCTCGGCCGCGGTTCGGGCCACCTGAAGGACAAGATTCACTTGGCCCTTCCGCCAACTCGGACGGAACTCCAGGGCAGCCAAGGCAGCCAAGCGGACCGCGAGACGGGGGTGGTGCAGAAGATTCAGTGCAGGCGTAGCATCGACGTGGAGTGCTTCCCGAAAGGCCTTGACCTCTGGCAGTTCGCGGCAAGCGGACAGTTCTGCGGGCCAATCCTTGCGCTGGGCCAAGCGTTGCGCGAGCACACGGCCTTGCCTCAGGCTTGCAGCACCCGAATGGGTCAACGTCTGTACCGCGAAGACGAACAGGGGCACGATCAGCAAGAGCGCCTGGACCAGATGCGGATACCAATCTTCGGAAATATGGGGCCCCACCAGCCAGAGCCAACCCAGGGCAGTCAGGTAAAGCACAATCGCTGACGGTCCCACACCTTCGCGCCAGCCGCGCGGAGTGAAGCTGCTCAGGATGAAGATCAGAATTTGAAAGAGACAACCCATCGCCAGCAAGTTCCGCGCTTCTCCATCGGTCCGGGACACACCGAGGAGCAGCAAACATGCCGGCAGGAGCAGGATCAGGAAGCGGGTAGCGCGGCTAAAAAGCGAGGGCACCCGGCGCTCGGGCCGAATTATCGAAGGGGTGTACATTGCAAGTCTTTGGTTAGCCCCCGTTCGAAGAATGAGGCGGAACTTGTCCCCGCCGCCTCTGGTAACTCAAATATGGCCCATAAAGCAGCAGGACGCCACGGCCTGGAGAGAGCTTGCGCTGGCGTGCCGTTGTGAAGGTCCGCGGCCCAGTTTATGGCCGAGCGCAAACCAAGCCGAAGCATCCGGGAGGACGCTTCGGCTTGGAGTCTGATCGAACCTGTAAAGGTGATCAGTCCGTTCGGCATGCCAAGTCAGCGCGCAGCGGTACCGAACCGGTACCGAGAATGCATTTACCGTCAACAGCTTCCACTGAAGGCCGGGGCATAGCGCATGGGCTGATAGTATGATGGAGCGGAGCCCGTATACCTGGGCCTTTCTGACGGATTAGTCTCCGTCATTCGCACGAGGCGTTCCGGGTCCGCGTACCGGCGCAGGTACTGCAACAATTGATCGCTGGCCAAGTCGCCTTGATGATAAAACGCCTGATACTTGCCGGTATGATCGCTCACGACCAAACCAGGCCCTTGCGGTATGGCAAGCTCGGAAGCCAGTTCCTTACCTGCTTCTTGGGCTGTATCGACATATACACAAATATAGGTTTTCGCCAATAGTTCAGTGATGTCCTTATCGAGTTGTCCATCGCGAGTGATTTGATTCCACCCTTGCTTCCCTGAGCCAACGAACACCGCCAACGGCTTGTGTCGCTCCTTCCCTAACACTTGGGCGGCTCCATAGTCGGCGTGCCAGGACGGCGACTGCGGCCCCGTTGAAACCAAGAAACCAGCCAGGGCGACGAGTAACGTGGTTGTGAACATCCCTTTCATTCCTCCTGTGCGAGTCAGGCGAACCTAGACAAATATCCATGCCGAATGGTTGGGCTCTAGGCAAAGGGAGTGTTCTAGCAACTCTTTTACGGGCGGCAACCACAAATCTTTCCTAGACGTTATAATTCTCGTAAAACGCTAAACCCATAAATTCTGTCCATCTTGTTCATAATGACGGGTTTTGGGAGAAGTCCGAAGAGCTACTGGAAACGAGAAATGGCGAGAGGATGCGGTTGATTTCGTACAGTATAGTCATCCTCAACGAATTGGACACTTCCTTGCTCTGGCCTGAACCTGTCCCCGATGAGTGTGTCAAGTTGGTGCTTCTTACCCTGCCACCGTCAGTTGCGCGGCAGTCTAGATTCGTTCCGCTGCGACTGAAGAATTGGGTGCGAGGCCACGCGCAAAGGTTTCCTGGAAATGGCTTTATGTACAGAAGAACTCGTCCGAGCGTTCATCGCTTGCACGCTTCCAAAGAACGAATGGACGCACCACGCCCATCTGCGCGTGGGTTTATGGCATCTGCTGGAGCACAGCGCGGAAGAAGCCTTGGCCCTGCTGCGTGACCGGATCCAGCGTTACAATGTATCGTGCGGCACGGCGAACACCGATCAATCGGGCTACCATGAAACGATCACGTGCTTCTATGTGCGGCTGATCAGCCAATTCCTTCGATCGGTCGATCGGTCGCGGGGAATCGATCACCTGGCGGAGGAACTCATTCGGCGGTACGGGGACAAGAACCTTCCCTTACAGTACTACAGCCGGGAGCGGTTATTTTCGGTCCTGTCTCGCCGGGACTGGGTCGAGCCGGATCTGGCACCGCTAGAATAGCGGCCAAAACTACCACTGCTGTGGCAGGAAGCTGAAGAAATGACGCAAATGGCTGCGGACTAACCCAATCGGTACAGCTTATGGCTTGTCTTCGCGTCAGCTCTGGGGTTGGCGAACTGCGTGGCCAAGTGATCAGGGAGGGTTAGCTGAAGCGTTAGCAGTTTCAGTGTCTGAGTACTCCCGGCCAACGCAGCGTACACCTCTGGCTCGTAATTGCCTGCGCAGAACTGAACATCTGCTCCGTCGCGGGGAAGCAGAAAATGATGATGACAAGCAACGCCATTTCGCCTACGAACGAGCCACTCCCGCGTGCCAAGGATTGGTCCCCGTAGACCCAGATGTTAAAGTTCTGACTTGTCTCGCCGCGCCGGAGCTATCCCTGCAATTCATAGATCCCAGGCACTACTGGGACCTCCACTCCGATGCGGAAGGGCGGTGTGTCTTCCCGGCGTTAATTCCAGGAACGATCTACTGAATCACCGGCCAGGGGATGCCAGGGCAGGGAATGTTCCAGAAGGATTTCACAGTCCGATCGGGGCAATTCCTCGAACTCGGTGATGTGATAATCACTCGCTAGCTCATAGACAGCCACGGCGTTTCCGGTAAAAATGAACACCGAGCTTGGGAAGAACCATGTGCGGCCAACCATGACCCGGAACCACGAGGACGCCCCCCCATGAAAAGCACTTCGCTGCACCGCATCCTGCTTCTGATGGCTTGCATCGGAACTGCGTTCGCTGCTTCGGCCTCCGCTTGGGCTGCCCCAAGCACTCCGGTCCGGCCGAACATCGTCCTTATCCTTGCCGACGACCTGGGCTACGGGGATCCCGGCTGCTATAACCCAGCCTCGCGAATTCCGACGCCACACATCGATCGACTCGCCGAACAGGGGATGCGGTTCACCGATGCCCATACCCCGTCCGCGGTCTGTACCCCCACTCGCTACGGCGTCTTGACAGGGCGCTATTGCTGGCGATCCGCGTTGAAAAAAGGTGTGCTGGATGGCTATGCGCCCTTGCTCATCGAACCGGGCCGGGTGACGCTGGCTTCCTTGCTCAAGCAGCATGGCTATACCACGGCATGTGTCGGCAAATGGCACCTGGGGCTCGGCAAGGCAAATCGGACCGACTTCCAGCAGCCGCTCCGGCCGGGTCCAAATGCGGTCGGCTTTGATTACTTCTTTGGCATCCCCGCTTCGCTCGATATGCCGCCTTACGTGTTTGTGAAAAATGACGGCGTGACCGAAGCGCCGACGGCAACGATTGGAGCTAGCAAGATGCGGCGCGTGGGAGGGGAAGGATTCTGGCGCGCTGGCGCCATCGCCCCGCACTTCCAACACGCCGACGTGCTGCCCAAGCTTTCCGAGGAAGCAGTCCGCTTCATCCAGAAACGGCCAAACGATCAACCATTCTTCCTCTATTTCGCACTGACCGCTCCGCACACGCCGTGGATGCCGACGCCAGAGTTTCGCGGCAAAAGCGGAGCCGGCTACTACGGCGATTTTGTTGCCCAGGTGGATGCGGTCGTTGGCCGGGTGGTGCAAGCTCTGGCCGATGCCCACTTGGCCGACAACACCATTCTTTTCTTCACCAGCGACAATGGCGCCCACTGGCTTCCCGAAGATATCGCCAAGTGGAATCATCGTGCCAATGATGGTTGGCGGGGACAAAAGGCCGACATCTGGGACGGAGGCCACCGCGTCCCGTTCCTCGTTCGCTGGCCGGGCAAGATCAAGGCCGGCAGTACCAGCCCCGAGCTGATCTGCCTGACCGATTTTCTGGCCACCACCGCGGCCATCATCGGGGCGAAGCTTCCAGCCGATGCCGGCGAGGACAGCTTCGACATGTCGCCGGTGTTCCTCGGCACCAACCATGACAAGCCGATCCACCAAGCGATCGTGCACCACTCCTCCGATGGTACCTTCGGGGTTCGGCAAGGCCCCTGGAAGCTGGCCATGGCCCTCGGTTCGCATGGCTTCAGCCTTCCGAAGGATATCCCGCCCAAGCCGGGAGAAGCGCAGGGGCAACTGTACAACCTCGATGCGGATCCGGAGGAAAAGAGCAACCTTTGGCTGCACAAGCCGGACGTCGTGAACCGCCTGACGGCGTTGCTGCAACAATACAAAACCGCGGGCCGGAGCCGGCCGAAATAAATCCCTTTCAAGATCTTTCCCTGGTTCCCAAGCTCGGTTTGGGAGCGAGAGAACCAGGGAGCGAGCAAAAAACCGCAGGCCGAAATCGATCTCGTTCAAAGCGAAAGATCTTTCGCAACCGCTTTTTTGAGGACAGTGCGCGCCAGCCGCGTCAGAAACACCGTAACGGTCAAGGTTGCCGCCAGCCCGATCCCGAATAACACCTTCTCTGCCACACCCCCTTCCCGCTTGCCGGAGACCAGCTCGCTCAGGCTCTCCAACGTCGAACCCAGGTAAGCGTACACCACGGTGGCCGGCAGCATGCCGATCCACGTAGCCAGCACGAAATCGCGGAATGAGATTTGGGTGATGCCGAGCACATAGTTCAGCGCACTGTAGGGCAAGACCGGAGAAAGTCGAACCAGCAGGACAATCAAGAACCCTTGCCGTCGGACCGCCTCGTCGAGCGCCTGGAACTTGGGGCTGGGTGCGATGCGTTCTTGGATCCAGGTGCGCAGAAGGGTGCGTCCCACAAGAAACGCTGCCGCGGCCCCGAGCGTGCTGGCCAGAGAGACGGTGACCGTCGCGATCACGACGCCATTGACAAATCCGGCACCGAGCGTAAGAAGCGAGCCAGGCACGAAGAGCACGGCAGCCAGGATATAGACACCGCCCACGAGCACTGGTCCCCACACTCCGAGCGCGCGGACCCACGTCAGGAATGCGTCGAGGTAGCTTCGTACCGGCAGGAAGAACAGCGTCGTCACCATGGCCGCGGCCAGGAGTACGATCCCCATCAGACGGAGGAGGTTGGAGGCTTTCACAGACTTCTTTCAGATTTTACTTGCAACCGCCTTGCTGCGATACAAAGATAGAGCCACGGTAGCACATTTACGCCCTTTCCACTGGAGACTATCCATGAGCAGACGCATGCAACTCCCTCCGAGAAGGCTTCCGTTTCGGCCACAAGTCGAATTTCTGGAAAGCCGAAACCTGTTGAGCTTCGGTCCTCCCAACAACTTTCCGGTCGACGCCAACCCACTGGGCGTGGTGCTGGCGGATTTGAATGGCGACGGCAAGCTCGATGCCGTGACAGCAAATTATGGAGACGGCACGGTGAGCGTGCTCATGGGCAATGGCGACGGGACCTTTCAGCCCGCGCAAAGCTATGTCGCCGGGACGAATCCGAGTACCGTGGCGATTGGCGATTTCAACGGCGACCACATTCCCGACTTGGCGGTGGGTCATTACAAGGGCTCGGCCAATACGGTGAGCGTCCTGTTAGGGAACGGTGACGGAACGTTCCAGGCACCGACGGACTACACCGTGGGCAATCAGCCAATTTGGATCACCGCGGCAGACCTCACCGGCAACGGCATCCTCGACATCGTGGCTTCCAACAATAATAGCGATAGCATCAGCGTCCTCATGGGCAACGGCGATGGCACGTTCCAGCTGGCCGTCAATTACCCGGTGGGCCACAGCCCGCTCGCCGTCATTGCCGCCGATTTCAACGGCGACCACATCCCCGACCTGGCCGTGGCCAACAGTGGATCGAACACGGTGAGCATCCTGTTTGGTAACGGCGATGGTACGTTTCAGCCGGCCAGCAACTATTCCATATCCGTAGGGAGCGGCACGGCGGACATCGCGGCCGCCGACTTCAATGGCGACGGGGCACCGGATCTCGCGGTCGTCAGCATGGGTAGTAGCGATGTGACCATTCTCTTGAATGACGGCCAGGGCGGGTTCTACATGAACGCGGCTTACCCGGTGGATGCGACCCCCATCGCGGCCGTGCCGGCCGACTTCAACAGCGACGGGAAAATGGACCTGGTCATCGGATACTACAACTTCACCAACACCAAGGTGACTACCTTGCTGGGCAACGGTGACGGAACCTTCCAGTCTCCAGCGGACTATACCGCTGATATCGGACCGGTTG
>DATGIQ010000206.1:0-2328 GCA_035295665.1 Gemmataceae bacterium
GGGAAGATCCGATTGTCGCGGAAGTCGATCGCGCCCGCGAAATGCTGGCGGCGAAATTCAACTTCGACGTTGAGGTGATCTTCGCGGACATCCGCAAGCGTCAGGCCGCGTTAGGCGAAAGGCTTGTACCGCAAAGGACGCCAACCGAATCAAAGGCTGAAGCTGACCGGGGCCGCCATTCCGGCTCTTCGGGATCCGCGTCCTCCGAGGCGGCCCCGGCAGCTTAGCCTCATCGTTCGCCGGCAGAGTGACATGACCGCACAGGTTCCAGATCGGCTCATGTACAAGCACCCACGCGTACAATGGGGAGGAGAAAAGGGGAGTCGTACTTTTCGGATGTAGCGGGAGGTAATGTACGATGTCCCCTTTGTGCGCCGTGCAAAGGCGCCGATCTTCAGTGGGTGCAATTCCCACCCGGCAAGGGTCGCTCCAGCCGGTAGCAATCGGAGCGGCAGTGGAGGTAACGATACTGCCGAAGCCTTCGATGGAAAGGGTCACCTCGGGTGACTCGGCGAGCAGGCAGGCCGTAACGTGAGTGAACGCTGAACAGGCCTCGAAACACGTAATGTGGGAGCCGACCCAGCAAAGGGATGGGGAAGGCCGCTGTCACGGGTTTTTCAGGGGAGCGACATGATCCCATCCGTGATCCCACCGGGGTAATGGCGACGGCATGTCTGCAGAGGAGATCGGTCGCAACACGGGAAACCCCAGCGGTGGCTGCGTGAGCCAACCGGACGCCCGCGAGGGACAGGCCGGGCCGCGTGGGGTGGCGGAGAGGTCTGTAGTACCGCGGAAGCCGGTTAACGCCGGTGGAGGGAAGGGGCCTCAGTTCAAGGGCAATGTCCGAAGCGGCCCAGAGCCGGTGGATTGGTGATGAACCTACAACCCACGTTATCGGTTAAGAAGCTGCAGTGGGCGTTGCAGGCCAAAGCGAAGAGTGCGCCCACGTACCGTTTCTACGCGCTGTACGACAAGGTGTACCGGATGGATGTTCTCGGACATGCGTTGGCGCGGTGCCGTCACAACGGCGGCGCGGCAGGTGTGGACGGACAGACTTTCGAGGACGTCGAGAAGTACGGCGAGGAGAAGTGGCTGGGCGAACTGGCGGAGGAACTCAAAAAGAAGACGTATCGACCGCAACCGGTCCGGCGGGTTTGGATACCAAAGCCGGACGGCAAGCAACGGCCGTTGGGGATTCCAACGATCCGTGATCGCGTGGTGCAGATGGCCGCGGTGCTGATTCTCGAACCGATTTTCGAGGTCGATCTGCAGCCGGAGCAGCATGCCTACCGACCGGACCGCAGCGCGCTGGATGCCGTCAAAGCGGTCCATGCCCTGGTGAACACGGGGCATACGGAAGTGGTGGACGCGGACTTGAGCGGCTATTTCGATAGCATCCCGCACAGCGAACTGATGAAGTCGCTGGCTCGTCGCATCAGCGATCGGCACCTGCTCCATCTGCTCAAGCAATGGCTGGAGATGCCGGTTGAGGAGACCGACGAGCGGGGACGCAAACATCGGACGACCCGCAACAAGGACGAGGGTAAGGGCACTCCTCAAGGTGCTCCGATCTCGCCGCTGCTCGCCAATGTCTATATGCGTCGTTTCGTCCTGGGCTGGAAGGAGCTTGGACACGAGCGTCGTCTCGGCGCTTGCCTGGTCAACTATGCGGATGACTTCGTGATCTGCTGCCGCGGCAGCGCCGTTGAGGCGATGGACGTGATGCGGAACATGATGTCGAAGCTGAAGTTGACAGTCAACGAGAAGAAGACGCGCTTGTGTCGGCTGCCGGAAGAGACGTTCGACTTTTTGGACTACACCATCGGCCGGTGCTATTCGAAGCAGACGGGCCGTGCCTATCTGGGCACGAAGCCGTCGGCGAAGAAGGTCCGTCGCATCTGCGACGCCATCTCCGAATGCACTGGGCGACACACGACCTTGCTGTCAGTAGGGAAGAAGGTGGCTCAGCTCAACCGAATGTTGATGGGCTGGGCGAACTACTTCTGCCTGGGGCCGGTCAGCCAGGCCTATCGAGCAATCGATCAGCATGTGTGTCGTCGGCTGCGTCAGTGGTTGTGTGCGAAGCACAAGGTACAGGGTCCAGGAAGAACACGCTTCCACGACCAACACCTGTATCAGGTCTTGCATCTGGCACGACTGGCGCCTCGCACACGTACCTTCTCGTGGGCGAAGGCCTGAATCCTTGTCCGGAGAGATTCAGCAGGCTCATGGCGAGGCCAAACGCGCCTTGCTCGACGAGGTGAAGCGGCGCACTGGGATCCAGTTTGACCCCGCCACGCTCACGATCGGCTTCGCCCGGCGTGCTGC
>DATGIQ010000207.1:0-6335 GCA_035295665.1 Gemmataceae bacterium
CAGGCACAGCTGGAACGCGTGCCGGACTTGTCCTGCCACGCTCCTCTGGCCATGCTGCAACACCCGAGCAGCCAGGCCGTAAGCATACTCCGAGAAGCCGGGGTCGTTGAGCAACGTCAGCGCCTGCAAAGGAGTATTCGAGCGATTCCGACGGGTGCAAGTCGTGCCAGCATCTGGAGCGTCGAACGCTGTCAGGGCCGGGTGCGGGGCCGCCCGCCGAAAATCGGTGTACATCCCGCGCCGGTAGCGAGCAGGAGCCTGGCTCGGAACCCACGCCCGCTTGACCTGGGTGAACTGATCGACGCCGTCCGGCTGTGGCGGCAAGACGCTGGGGCCGCCCACATGCCGATCGAGGAGTCCACTGGCAGCCAGAGCGACGTCGCGGACAACCTCGGCCTCGAGCCGCAGCCGCCCTTGTCGAGCAAGCAGTCGATTCCGCGGGTCAATCGTGGTGAGGTCCGGGCGTGCCGTGGAGGACTGCCGGTAGGCCGCCGAAGTAAGGATCTGCCGATGCACTGCCTTGAGCGACCAGCCGCCCTGCATGAACTCGGCCGCGAGCCAATCGAGCAACTCGGGGTGGCTCGGCGGCGCACCTTGGGTGCCGAAGTCGTTTTCCGTTTCCACGAGCCCGAGGCCGAAATAATGTGCCCAGATGCGGTTCACGACCACGCGTGCCGTCAGCGGGTTCTCGGTGCTAACGAGCCAGCGCGCCAGATCGAGCCGATTCGCTCCCGCAGATGAAGCGGAAAACGAAGCGTCTGGTCCGGTTCTCCGATGCAGGGGAGGGAGGACCGCCGGAGTCCCCGGAGTGACAACCATGCCCTTGCGAGTGAAGTCACCGCCCTGGAGCAGGTGTGTCTCCCGTGGCGTTGCACGCTCCTGCAACACCATCGTCGTCAGGCCCAGCTGCGGACCCCTTCTTGCCCGGACCGACGGCGCGACAGCCAGGTCGGCGGAAGCGAGCGGCAGCTTGGGCTCGTCTTGATTGTTGAAGAAGGCGAACAGTTGGTAGTACTCGCGTTGGCTGATCGGGTCGAACTTATGATTGTGGCATTGGCAGCAGCCGACCGTCAGACCCAGCCATACCGAGCCGGTCGTATTGACGCGGTCAATCACTGCTTCCACACGGAATTGCTCTGGATCGACCCCACCCTCCTCGTTGATCTGGGTATTGCGGTGAAAACCGGTCGCGATTTTCTGGTCGAGCGTGGCGTTGGGGAGCAAGTCGCCGGCCAGTTGCTCCGTGGTAAACTGGTCGAACGGCAGATCCCGGTTGAGGGCGTGGATGACCCAGTCGCGGTAGGGCCAAATGGTGCGCGGCGAGTCGATGCTGTAGCCGTTGGAATCGGCGTAGCGGGCCAAGTCGAGCCAGTGCCGGCCCCACCGCTCCCCGTAATGGGGCGAGGCAAGCAGCCGCTCGATCTGGCGTTCGAAGGCATCCGGTCGCGCATCCTGGAGGAAGGCATCGACTTCCTCCAGCGTTGGCGGCAAGCCAGTCAGATCCAGCGTGGCCCGGCGGAGGAGCGTCGCCCGATCGGCTTCCGGGGACGGGACAACCCCCTCCTTTTCCAGCCGCGCCAGAATGAAGGCGTCGATCGGGTTGCGGACCCAGCTCAGCCGCTTCACGGCCGGCACCAGCGGTCGCCGGATCGGCCGGAACGCCCAGTGGACAACCTTTGGTGTATCCAGTTGACCCTTGATTTCGGAGACCGAACCCTTGGCCCCTTGATCAATCCACGCCTTGATCAGGGTAATTTCGGCGGCGGAAAGCGGTGGCTGCTTCAAAGGCATGGGCACCACGCCGTCCGCGCCGGTAAGGGCTTTCACCAGCCGGCTGGCCCCGCCCTGGCCGGGGATGATCGCCGGGCCGGAGTTGCCGCCTTCTCTCAGGGCAGCCAGGGTGTCGACTCGTAAACCGCCGCGTTGCTTCGCCGGTCCGTGACAGGAAATGCACGAACGCAGGAACAGGGGCTCGATGTCCCGTGTGTAATCCACGGCCGAGTCTGCCGCCGCGGGCAGCGGAAGCAAGAAGCAGGCCGTCACAAGCAAATGGATGCGGAGTTCCGTCATTGTTCTGTATATCACCAGGGGCGGGACTACTGCTCCACGCGGAGTCCGGCGTGGTGTCGAATTTCCTCGACCGTGAGGGGCCGGTCGTAAACAGCCAATTCATCAATCCGCCCTTCGAAGGGACGGATTTCGCCCGTCTGCGGAGGCAGGGCTCGTTGCTTCAATCGTCCCACCAGCAGCCAGCACGGCGTGGTGGCAGCGAGCGGGTCGGGTGGGTTCGGAGCCGCGGGAGACGAACCTACGAGACGGCCGTCGATGTACAGCTCCAGGCTCTCCCCCGCTTTTTGACCAACCACGTGATGCCACAGGGCCGGCATGAAACTGCGGCGAGAGAAAACATTCACACCGCCGGACAAGCTGGGCGGCCAGCGGTCGAGGAAGCGGACGGCGCACGGCTCAAACAGCGAGCGCTGGCTGCGCGCGGTCAGCTCCAGCAGAGAGACATGGTGCTCGTCCGCACCATGTTCCCGATCGATCAGGGAAACCAGGGCGTTCTGTCCGAGCGAATCCGCCTGGACCCAGAGTTCCAGAGCATAACCCTGACCCAAACCGCGGGGTGGTGACCATGAGCCGTCCATCAGGAGTGCCTGCTTGGGATCGTCGGCCTGAAAGAGGGCCCAGTGATTGCCCTCCGGCGTTCCGTCCTGACGTACTCCTCCCAGGACGCGCAAGCTGGGTCTATCGGCCAGCTCGTTCGGTACGCGTCCTGAGCTCCACTGCTCGAACCGCCAGTATCCCCAGGGCTTTGCGGCGAGGACCTCAGCCGGGTAGTCCGGGGCCAGTTCCAGGTTGGGCGGCGGGAGTTCCGGGACCGGCACGAAACGGGCTTGCTGCGGTGCAACCTCCTGGATGCGGGCGGCCCCTGGATCCACCTCGACCGCCTTGTGATGCTGGACCAAGGCACTATGAACCGAGTGGCCGTTCGACCCCAGGACGGACAGCGCCGCTTCGCCCTTGAACACCATCAAATCCGCAGGCCTCCCTGGCGTCAGGTTCAGCCCGAACTCCGTTCCGAGATCGACTACCTCATAACCGGGCGCCAAGACGGTGAACCCCTCGGCTCCGAGCGGAACCCGAGCACGAAGCTTACCCTGCTGGCAGAACACGCGATCCATGGTACGTAATTCCACGTCGGCCGGACCTTCCATCGTCAGCAAGACACCACTAAAAAATGCCAGGGTCAGCCGACCGGATCGAAGGTGTAGCCGACCCGCCGTTACGATTCCTCCCACCTCCGGTTGCAGACCTTCCCCTGGTTCCCACTCAACGTTGTCGAGCTTGACCGCGGTCGCGAGTTCCACAGGGTTTTCGACGGGCACAGTGCCCTTTGTCTCCGGCGTTTTTCCCGGCCGGAGGAAGGGGTAGATGCTGAGAGCCACCAGAGCCGCTGCTGCCACGGCCAACCAACGCTGGCCGGACCTACGCCAGCGCGACCGAGGCCGGGCCGCCTCCAGCACACGGTGTGAGAGAGAATCGACGGTAGCCCTTTCCTCAACGGACCATCCCAGCTCATCTTCGAGCCGAAGCCAGCGTGGCTCGGACGATTGGACGACCTTGAGCATGCCCAGCAGGCGAATCTCATCGATGAATGCACGGCGGAAGGCCGCGTCCTCTCGGAGCCGGGCCAGCAAGGCCACACGCCGCTCTTCGCTGGGTTCCTCTTCGCTCAGCCAGGCGGCCAACAGGTCGCGCAGGTCTTTGTCCATCAATTCGATTCCTTCTCCAGACAGTCCCGTAGCAACTGGTGGGCACGGTAGTGAAGGTTATAGATGGCTCCGACCGTGGTTGCCATCGCCTGCGCCAGCTCGACCGGTCGATTACCATCCAGACCTGCCCGCACCACGCGGCGGAGACGCTCGGGCAATTGGGCAATACAGCGGAGCAGCCGTTCAATCAAGTCCGCCCGGTCCGAGGCAGCCGCTTGTTCCAGATCCTCTTCCAGGGTCCGGGCTACCTCCTCCCGGAAGCGTTGCATCGCCTGGTTCCGGCGTGAGGTACTGCGGAAGTAATTGCGCAGCTTGTTCCGGGCGATGCCGCGCAACCACGCACCGAAGTCCTCATCCCGACGGTACCCGGACAGACTGCGCAGCGCCGTAAGGAAGACTTCCTGGGCGAGGTCATCCACATCCTCCAAGTGATGCACCTGGCTCGCCAGGTAACTGCGCAAGGGTAGGGCATATACGTGCACCACGCGGCTAAATGCATCGGTCCGGCCGCGCTCAATCTCATCCAGAGCGGCCTCAATGTCCAAACGTCCACCCATCGCCGCTTTCCTTCGTACTGGCCCACAGACCTAATTCGCCGAAGCGGTTCATTTCTCACGGCACCCGCCAAAAAGAAAAAAACGGGTCCCTCGTGTGAGAACCACGCCACTGCGGCGAACTAACGAATATGGGGTTGAAGCGGTTGACCTTTTCGGTTTCGCGGCGTTCGTCGTAGCAAGCGTTGAATCCGCCCGGTGGTCGTGGGTACTTTGGCCACACCAGCCCGAAGCATCCGCTCATTGGCTGAGCGAACGTTTCCGGTTAGGATATGCACGCTTCGCGCATTGTGTTTCGGTATTATCCTTTTCCATCTGGGAGTAAACGATGATCCTGTCCTCTCCACGATCGTGTACTGGCCGTGGCCGGTCGGCCTTCACGCTGATCGAGTTGCTGGTCGTGATCGCCATCATCGCCGTCCTGATCGGCCTGCTCTTGCCAGCCGTGCAGAAAGTTCGCGATGCGGCCAATCGCATGCGCTGTGCCAATAACTTGAAGCAGATGGCTCTCGCCTGCCACAACTACCACGACGTGAATGGCAAGTTGCCGACGTACTCCACGGGCGGGAACCTCGGCGAAAATCCCAGTACCCAAGCGTCTGCCCATTTTCTGCTGCTGCCGTTTGTCGAGCAGGACGCCTTGTACAAGCAAGCGGTCGACGCCAAGGGAGCGGCCATCTCCTGGCTTGTCCGTACCGTGCCGGTCAAGACCTTTTGGTGTCCAAACGACTCGTCCACGTCGCTTGGACAGTTCTCCATCAGCGAGTCCGGGGAAACGGCGGATCTGATGAACGCCCGGCTCTCCTTTAACGGCGTCGGGTTCGGGGTCACGAACTACGCCTACAATGCGCAGGTAGGCACGGGGAGGATGTCCTTGCCACAGATCAGCGATGGGACCTCCAACACCGTACTGTTCGCCGAGCGGATGGGTCACTGCAACGGCCAGAACTTTCCCTACCCCGGTGCGAACCCCAATTTGTTGGCCACCTCGTTCACGTTCAGCATCTGGACGCGGGGACCGTGGGTGACCGGGACCAGCGCGTGGGCGGATGGGGTCGGATCCAACTCCGATGCCTGGTGGGACAACCCCGTCTTCGATTCGCCGACGACACCCCCCAATCCTTGCAGCTCGTCGACTTGTGGCCCGCGCAGTGATCCGAACTTCCGCCAGAACTGGAACGGCGGCGTGGTCAATCCAGGCGGGATCCAGGGAAATCCCCGCCCCATGCAGTGCGATTATCGCCGGCTCCAGGCCTTGCATGGCGATGTGATGAACTCGGCACTCGCCGACGGCAGCGTCCGCACCATCGCCGCCAACATCAGCGCGTCCACGTGGGCAATCGTCTGCAATCCCAAAGACGGTTTGATTCCCGGTGCCGACTGGAATAATTGAAGGAAGCTGGAGATGTTGCAATGACACGAATAGTCCGTCGGCTCCGGTGCATCTTGGCCATTCTTGTCCTTACCGGCGGGTGCTCCCAAGCGGCGAAGATAGGGCAACTTTCCGGCACGGTGACGTTTAAAGGGAAGCCGGTACCGGCCGGGTACATCTCGTTCATGCCCGATACCACCGGGGGCAACCTTGGGCAAGTCAAAGTCGCGCAGATTCATGATGGAGCGTATGACACTGCCTTGGAGCCGAATCCGGGCATCTCTCCTGGCGCCATGGTGATTCGAATTGCTGGGTTTGACGGCAAGAAGCAAAAGGGATTTTCCCAAGGCAAACAGATCTTCAACCCCTACGAGGTGCGGGCCACCGTGGCGAATGGAACGTCGACGATGGATTTCACGGTGCCGCCGTCGGCTGCGGACCGCCTGCGAATTGAGCCAACCTCGGATGAGCCTTGACGTCGGAACCCGCTTTCGCGGCGTGGTCCTGATACCAGTGGCGAATCGTTTGCAGATACTCTTTTTCCGCCTGGAACAGGGCACTCCCATGACCCCGTGTGGGTGCCAACCACAGCATCTTGGGCTGCATTGCCTGTCCGTACAGGCGGGCCGCGTG
>DATGIQ010000208.1:0-2073 GCA_035295665.1 Gemmataceae bacterium
CTGATATCGGACCGGTTGGCGTGGCCGTCGGCGATCTGAACGGGGACGGTGCTCCCGACGTGGTGGCCGCCGATGTAACCACCAGCCAAGTGTCTGTCTTGCTTAACCTCAATGATTGGGGACCGCCGGCCCCGCCGGGAACCCACTCCAACTTGCCGGATCTCGGGAAACCGCTGGGCAGCGAGCCAAGCTCTGTTGGGCAGCCCGCCAGTTCGGCGGCAAATTCCGGCCGGCACACGGACGTATTGTTCTCGATGGCCCGTGTTCAGGAAGACGTGCTGAAGGAGGGGAAACCGATTCGGTCCATTCGGACGGCAGCGCAGAGCACCGACCATGTCGGCTTGGAAGCGAGTTTTTTGCGCGACGATGGGATGACGGGAATCCTCCGTTAGGAAAGCGCGAAGTCACGAGCCGGGAGCGCGCGCGACAGGGTCGCGCGTGCGAACCCGGCGCTGGCATTCCGGGCTTGTATGCGCTGGCGGGGCAAGGTGCTTACTGGATGCCGCCGTGGACGCGCTCGGGTGTCAAGTGCGAAGGCTGATCCGTGAACCAGATCCGCTCCCATTCATATTCGATCTGGCGAAGGTCTTCCGACTGGTTCAGGAGTTCGTGCATCCGGCGATTTGGATCGCTCGAATACGCGTTGATGAAGCAACCGGAATTGCCCGTCAATAGCCCGGCCACCGCTGCCAGCAAGAGCAAGCGCCGCATGGCAAGCCTCCGTGCCCTTAAGTGATTTTTGAATCGGGATGCTGGATTGCATCGTGGCGCAGTCCAGCATCCCGATCTAAAAATCAAAAATCCCCGTCTTAGGAGGTTTATCGGTTATTCCGGGAAGCAACTTGAGGCAGACTTTGCCGAGAAGGGTGGCTAGGGCACCTTGGTTTTGCGATTGGCGACTCTCGGTCCATCGGGATCGGCATGGCCATCGGCTTCGTCCCCGCCGAGTACAACAGTCGTTTCCCGGTCCGCCGGCCCTGGGATCCGTGCTAATTTGCGCACGCGATCTTCCATCTCCTTACCAGGCTTGAACGTAACGACTTTCTTCGGCTCGACATCCACCCGTTCCCCCGTACGGGGGTTTCGGGCTTTGCGTGCTTTGCGCATCTTCACTTCAAAAACACCGAAATTGCGCAATTCGATGCGCCCGACTTCGATCAACGTTTCCACGATGGCGTCGAACGTCTGTTGCACAATATCCTTGGTCTTGAGCTGGGTCAGGCCGATCCGTTCGGAAATCTGCTTGACAATTTCTTTCTTGGTCACGCGTTGGCACTCCTAACAGCGGCTAAAGGCAAAGGACCGGCCCAATCAATAGGGCCTTTCGTTTGGCCGGCTCCGAATGACCCACGGTAAACGCTTCAAGTGTAAAAGCAGCATAGGGTAATGTCAAGGCAAAAGCCCTCCGTAGCTCGACTTTTTCCGAATGCGGGTTGCACGGCGGTGGGGTTGTGCGGCGATGAAGTAGGTTAGGAGAGTATCCTTTCGGGTCTTCCCTAGCTCACCTCTTCCTTGACTTGAAACGGCCCGAAGGGTTATTGTCAAGCGCCGAGACGAGCCGGTCGTCTGGTGTCGACCAATCGCTCACGCGGGTTCTTCCTCGTGGAGGAAGTGAATCGAGACGGGAGAGTCGGAATGGATCGGGTGCTCGTGACGGGCGGCTGTGGCTTTATTGGTAGTAATTTTATCCACTATCTGCTGGATAAAGATCCGAGCGTCGCAGTGATCAATTTCGACCGGCTTACCTACGCGGGGAACCCTGCGAACCTCGCCGACTTGGCCGATCACCCCCGCTATCACTTTCTTCAGGGCGACATTGCCGATGCAGATGCGGTTCGTAAGGTCGTGGGCGGGGGCATCCATGCCATTATCAACTTCGCCGCCGAGAGCCATGTGGACCGGAGCATTCACGATGCGGCTCCATTTGTGCGGACCAACATTGCCGGGACGCAGGTCTTGCTGGATGCGGCGCGGGAGTTTCAGGTCAGCCGGTACCTGCAAGTTTCGACCGACGAGGTTTATGGCAGCCTGGGCCCAACGGGCTATTTCACGGAAGAGACTCCGCTGGGGCCT
>DATGIQ010000209.1:0-5834 GCA_035295665.1 Gemmataceae bacterium
CTTCGCAGCCGGTCGCGGCCAGCGGCGCGTGGACCGGGGACGACACATTTACCGCCAAACTCTGCTTCTACGAATCGCCGTTCATCTTCACCACTCGCCTGAAGTTTTCCGGAGACGAGGTGCGGTGCGACGTCGAGTCGAACGTGGGCTTTTGGCCGCTCAAACCGGCACCGCTGGTGGGGAAGGCGAAATGACGGGTGCCCCACGTCCATAAGGGACCCACCATCTGCCGCACTCTTTGCATTTCTTGTAGAAATAGCACGGCCTGGCCATGCCACGGCGGGGGAGATTGTCTGGGAAGCCTGGCTCTGCGCGGGATGGCATCAAAGGCCCTAACTACTTTTCCCTGCTCGGCCAAATGGCGCCCCTGGTTGCCTGCCGAGAGACGGTTCGACCTGCAAAGGGATGGAAATCCGGCGAAGCTGGGCAATGTAGCCATCTGGCTCAGCGTGCCTCTGCATTGACAGCGCCTGCCGATTGTGGCATTCCACCCGGACTCCTAGGAATCTTCCTCGCAATGGCAAGGCATGATGCCGCACCGCGAGCCCGGCTGCTGTGCGAGCGGCGGCCTTTTTCATGAACGATCGACTGGGTGTGATGCGAAGCACTTGGACAACAAATGCAGCTTTAATTGCCACCCAGTGCTTGCAGTGCTGGGCGATCGCCGTACTCACTTTGGCGACGGGTTGCGGCACCACGCGGATGACGGATACGCAGCGGACCGCGACGGAACAGTTGCTGATCTCCAATGCGGTGGACCAGACCGTCTCGCAGCTCGACCTACGCTTTCTTAGCGGCAAGACCGTCTTCTTGGATGCGCAGTTCTTGGATAGCGTCACCGACCGCGGGTACTTGGTCAGCTCGCTGCGTCAGCAATTGCTGGCGTGTGGGTGCATTTTGCAGGAGGAGCGAACGAAGGCGATCTACATCGTGGAAGTCCGTTCGGGCGGGGCTGGCACTGATCGCCATTCCTTGCTGATCGGTGTTCCCCAGATGAGCGTTCCGACGTTCGTACCGGGACAGCCATCCCAGATCCCAGAGATCCCATTTGCCAAGAAGACCGATCAGCAAGGGGTCTCCAAGATTGCTGTCTTCGCCTACAATCGCGTCACCGGCCAGCGGGTGTGGCAATCGGGAATTGTGGAAGCCATCAGCAGCGCGCGGGACGTCTGGGTCCTGGGTGCTGGTCCCTTCCGCAAGGGAACCATTCTGCAAGGTACGGAGTTCGCCGGCGAACAGCTGCCGCTGCCGGACTTGGGGGAGCGAAGCGAGCACGGGGCCGACGCACGGTCCCGCATCGTTCCGGTGACGGCCGCCGTGCTTTGGTCAGAGCCACCGGTAGCACGCGAAAGTTGGAGTTCGCTCTTGATGCCAGTACCGGGCAGAGGCTTGACTCCTGTTGTAAATGTATTAGTGCAGTCGGCGCTCAGCGGTCCGCCATCACCCCGTGACCGGATAGGAGACAGTGCTTCGGTGGGTACGGGCGAAGGAGGTTCGGCGAAGAAGGAGAATGCCGGCCCAACACCTGCGGCCAACAATGCGGGATCGAAACCTGGCCTCCCGGGCAACCCAGGTGGCCAGGCGGAGACGGAGGCGCCGAGGGGACTCAGCTCCGGCTGGGGCTTTCGGCCCGATAGTTAGGATAGCGGTAACCAGGCGCGCAGCCTCCCGTTTGTGTCGCAGCCATCACCCCTTCCCCACCCAATGGATGCCGATGCAGGCCTCCCGGCGCAAGCGACTGGCAAGCGCGGCCGTGTGATGCTGGAGGTGCCGGATGTTGACGATCTGGTGTTCCAGGACGGACATCTTGTACCAGGGAAAGCCGCATTGCGGAGCCGACAGATCGAGCGTATCAACACCGACGTCGATCATGGCAAGGCACTCGTTGCAGTATTCGAGTAGGTCATTGCGAGTAAAAGGCTCACAGGTCTTGGGGGGACGGTGCGGCTCCCACGGAACACTGCTTATGAATTCTGCTTCCTCGCAATGCCGAGCCCACGGACGAAAAGCCTCCTGCGTCTGCTGCAGGTAAAAATGCGTATAGAACAACGTGTGGTACGCAACTCGCCAGAATGGAGCGGCGTGATCGGCCGGGTCGTTCCACATCCCGTCCGGGCATTTTTCGATTACCTCGTGCAGCATCTTGAGGGCTGCACGGTATTGGGACTTTAAAGCCGATCGAATATCCATAGCTCGTCTCCGATAACCGTAGGTTCCGACACTGCCTCGTCGCTGTCCCGGGACGGAAGCGCTCGCGTTTCAAGTGTGTACGATCGACCGCAGCTATGGCTGCTTTTTCGGGCCCGACGCCGTGGGATCTTCCGTCTGGCCGCCGTGCCAGAGCGGGGCAATGTTTCGCTGGTTCCATCTCTCCCACGCGGCGCTCAGTTCGGCGACGATTTGCGGCTCCGCTGTCGCCAGGTTGTGCTTTTCCCCCACGTCCTCCTCCAGGTCGTAGAGCTGCCAGCCGCTATCCTGCTTCGTGTCAAAATCGCGCCAGTCCACGAGTTTCCACTTTCCCTTGCGGATTGCCTTTTGCGGGCCGAAACGCCAGTAGAGGGCTTCATGCGGCGCCGTTCGGCCTGCGCCGTGCAGATGCTGGAGAAGGTTTACGCCATCCAGGTCGGCGTCCACTTTTGCGCCGGCGACCGCGCAGGCGGTAGGGAGAATGTCCAGTGCAATCACAGGGTGGTCGTAAGTCTTGCCGACGGGTATCTTGCCAGGCCAGGCCACGAAGAACGGGACACGGATACCGCCTTCCAGCGTCTGCCCTTTGTCGCCACGCAGCGGGGTGTTGATGGCGGTGTTGTAGGCGAGAAACGGCTTGCGGCCGGAGCCGCCGTTGTCGCTGAAGAAGAAGAGCAGCGTGTCCTTCTCCCTGCCCGTTTTGCGAAGATGGGCCATGATTCGCCCAACGGCATCGTCCAGGCCAATGAGCAGCGACAGATAGCCACGCCGCTGGCGATCGGTGATGGATTTCGGCACTCGGTCGCCGTATTTCGCCAGCACCTCGAGCGGCGTATGGACGGCGTTGTAAGCGAGATAAAGGAACCACGGCTGGTCTCTGTGACGATCCATGAAGGCCAACGCTTCATCCGTGAACAAATCGGTCGTGTAGCCGTCGAGCTTCTGCACCTCACGATTGCGGTAGATCATGTTCTTGGAGTAAGCCGAGCCAAACTCTGCTTCGGCATCCTTGCGGAGCAGATAATTGTGTCCGCCGACGAGAAAGCCAAAGTACTCATCGAAGCCACGCGATTGGGGATGATGGGCACGATCGAAGCCTTGATGCCATTTGCCGACCAAACCCGTCGCATAACCGGCACCGTGCAGATAGTCGGCGATGGTGCGTTGATCGAGCGGCAGTCCAAGCTGCCCTTCCTTGCCGACATGGGGATTGAATTCATGGCCAAAGCGCGTCTGGTAGCGTCCCGTGAGGAAGCCGGCCCGCGAAGGACTGCAATACGGCGCGGAGACGTAGCTGTTGGTGCAACGGACGCCGCTGGCGGCCAGCGCGTCGATATTGGGTGTCGGCACATCCTTGCCGCCGTGAATCCCAATGTCGCCATAGCCAAGATCGTCGGCGAGGATGACGAGAATGTTGGGTTTGGTGGGCTTCGCTGGATCCGCCGCGTGGAGCTTGGCCAGGGGCACGAGCAGCAACACGGTGAGTGTGAGTTGCAACCATTTCATGGAGTCGATCCTCCTCCAATGGCGCCTCCGGGGCGCGAGTACCATGCCGTCGGCGGCTGTCTGTTCGCGCAGGTGCGCTTTCAAGAATTCTCCCGCAAAAGATTGTCCCGTCCAACGTCGGCGCAGGAGACGCAGCCGGCCAAGCCTAGCGTCAGTTCCACATCGGCCAGCAGATTGAGCAAGACCTCGCGCACCCCTTGCTCGCCGTTGAACGCCAGGCCCCAACAATACGGCCGACCCAGCAGCACCGCGCGCGCCCCCAGCGCCAGCGCCTTGAATACATCGGTCCCGCGGCGGATGCCACCGTCGAACAGCACGGCTGCCCGCCCGGCCACGGCCTCGACCACCGCGGGCAAAGCGTCCAGTGACGCCACTGCCCCGTCTACCTGCCGGCCACCGTGATTGGAAACGATCACGCCGTCGACCCCCTGCTCCACTGCCCGCTGGCCGTCCTCAGGGTGAAGGACCCCCTTGAGGAGGATCGGAAGGCGGGTTTGCTGCCGCAGCCAGGCGAGATCGTCCCAGGTCAAGGCCGGGTTGGAGACCACAGCCAGGAAATGGCGGGCGGCTGCAGCCAAATCCTTTTCCGGCGGTGCTGGCAGGGCGGCACGGAAGCTTGGGTCCGTGACGTAATTGGCGATGCCCTGGCCATGCGCGAACGGCAGCCAGGCTTGCCCAAGATCCCGTTCGCGCCAGCCGTACAAGTAGGTGTCCAGCGTTACTACCACGGCCCCGTAGCCGGCTCGCTCGGCTCTGCCTACCAAGCTGGCCGCCAGCGCCGGGTCCTTGGGCCAGTAAAGTTGGAACCAGTGGGGCGCGTCGCCCAGCACTTCGGCCACTTTCTCCAACGACGTGGATGAGACGCTGCTCAGGACCATCGGCACGCCCAGCGACCGGGCTGCCCTGGCCACGGCCAGCTCGGCCTCTGGGTGCAGCATCGACTGGACGCCAACGGGCGCCAGTAAGACTGGAGCGGACAGGCGTCGACCGAGCAACTCGATGGCCAGATCGCGGCGGGAGACATCGCGCAGGAAGCGAGGAACGATCCGCCAGCGGCGGAAGGCATCGCGGTTCGCTCGCACGGTCTCTTCGCCCCCGGCGCCACCAGCGACGTAGATGTAGGCCGGCGTTGGCAGCACGGCGCGGGCGCGTTCCTCCAGTTCTTCAGGCGCGAACGGCTGATCGGGCTTGTGACCCTTCAGGCCGTTCAGGTAAATCTCCATCTGCCGTTGCACACCGAGCGAAGGAGGCCCGGTGGCGGGAGGAGACGGTTCAATAGGATGCTCCGGCTCACGCTCCGCGGCGACGACCTCGAAGACGTAGCCATCGGGGCTGCGGAAGAAGAACCGGGCAAACGGGGTCGGCCTCTCCGGGTCGATCAGCGTGGCGCCGTGCCTCAGAAGCCGGCGTTTCAGCTCTTCGAAATCTCCCTGTCGGAACGAAATCGCGATATGCCGTCCGAACTCCGCTTCAAACGGTGACGGCGCGAAGTCGGCGACCTCGACCAGATGCAGCTCTTGGCCCGGCGCGATCTCCAGCCATGCCGCCGGCCGGCCAATATTGTTGGGACGCGCGATCGGACGCCAGCCTAGTGCTTCTGCGAAGAAGGTCTCGGCCTTGTGGACGTCACCCGTAGCGAGGGTCAGATGAGCCAGCGACATGGCGCCTCCGCGAAGAACCAGGCTGCCCGGTTGGAACATTACGCGAGCATGAACAGGGGAAGCGGCCGCGCCAACCCGCGTCCTCGGCAAGTTCATTCACTTGCTTTTGTGTCCCCGATCCGAAACGCACCGATCCGCGTTGAATAACTCGTGGCGCCCTTCTTGATGTAATCGCCCACGTACCAAATCGTGCGGTCATCGGTCGGGTCGATCGCGGTCTGCGTGTAGTCTTGCCAGCGGTACGTGGTGGTCTGCGAGGCTTCCCCTTCGACAAGGACTCTTTCCCGCAGCGTCAGTTTACCGAGAGGGTCGTCCGCGAGTCGACCGGCAAAGCGCTGGCCGGCGTAGTGCGGCGTCCCGCCGAACGTGTAACCAATGCCGATGTTGCCCTTCCCGTCGATGGCCGGGCTAGGCATCCAGCGGTAGAAACCGCCGGGCGCGTACGTCCCCTGCTGGCGGAGCTTGACGTTGCGATCTCCG
>DATGIQ010000210.1:0-8347 GCA_035295665.1 Gemmataceae bacterium
ATGGCCTGGTGGACCCATTCCGCCAACGGCACAGCCGGCTCCTCCGCGGCCAACGAAAAGGCTGTCCCTGGCTGGACCATGTTCGGCGGTACGATCAACCGCAACTTTGTGAACACCTTTGAGCGAAACGTGCCGATCGAATGGAGTGTGGAGCCCGGGAGCGAGAAACACGTCAAATGGAGCGTCGACCTGGGCTCCAAGGCTTACGGCGGACCGATCATCGCCGGCGGCAAAATCTTTATCGGCACCAATAACAAGAAGCCGCGCAATCCCCGCGACGTGGATAAAGCCACCAAGGAGCCGATCGATAAAGGCATTATCATGTGCTTCCGCGAGTCGGACGGCAAGTTCCTCTGGCAAGCCGTTCACGACAAGCTCGCTGCCGGCCGTGTTAACGATTGGCCCGAGGAAGGGATCTGTTCTTCGCCCACCGTGGAAGGCAATCGGCTCTACTACGTCAGCAACCGCTGCGAGCTGATCTGTGCGGATACGGAAGGATTCCTGGACGGAAAGAACGACGGCGTCCAGGACGAGGAGTACAAGGACCCGACCGATGCCGATATCGTGTGGCGGCTGGACATGATCAAGGAACTGAATGTCTTCCCACACAACCTCGCAGTCTGCTCGCCGTTGGTTGTGGGTGATGTGATCTACGTGATCACCAGCAACGGCGTGGACGAAGGCCACATCAATATCCCCGCCCCCCGGGCGCCCAGTTTCGTTGCCGTCAACAAAAAGACCGGCAAAGTGCTTTGGCAGAAAAACTATCCGACCATGAACCTGCTCAAGCCGGGCGCGAACCTGAAAGACCTGGTGGACCGGGGGCTGGTTCTCATGCACGGCCAATGGTCCAATCCCGTTTATGCCCAGGTGAACGGCAAGGGCCAGATCATCTTCCCCGGCGGAGACGGCTGGCTGTACTCGGTCGAACCGGAGAGTGGCGAAATCATCTGGAAGTTCGACTGCAATCCCAAGGGCTCGGTTTACCAGCTCGGCACCAAAGGGACCCGCAGCGACTTTGTGGCCACGCCGGTCGTCCACGACAACAAGGTCTATATCGGTGTCGGCCAAGACCCCGAGCACAAAGAAGGGGTTGGCCACCTGTGGTGCGTGGACATCACCAAACGCGGCGATGTTTCGCCGGTCAATAACAATTTCAATCCCGACGACCCGGTCAACAAGGCCTCGGGGCTGGTTTGGCACTACGGCGGCCCCGCGCCGGAGAGCAGCGACCGCAATTACATCTTCGGACGCACCCTCTCCACCTGCGCGGTCCATGACGGTTTGACTTACGCCGCCGAGCTGGCCGGCTACGTCCACTGCCTGGATGCCCGCACCGGCAAAAAATATTGGGACCATGACATGGGGGCCGCTACCTGGAGTTCGCCCTACTGGGTGGACGGCAAGGTCTACATTGGCAACGACAACGGTGAGCTGTTGATCTTCGCCCACGGCAAAGAAAAGAAATTGCTTGCCACCATTAACATGGAGGGCAAGATCCGGGCCACGCCGGTGGCCGCCAACGGCGTCCTCTATGTGATGACGGAGAACAAGCTGTACGCCATCAAGTAACCACGGGTTCCCATGTTTCAGAGAAAGCCACGGATGAAATTAGATCGTTCGCATGTGCTATCGGCATTGGTCTTTGCGGTCCCGGCCGTGCTGCCGCCGTTGGTGGGGAGCCTTCTGGTCTCTGCTGCTGCCATGTTGGGGATCGCAGCCGGAACGGGAGCCGCCCAATCTCCGACCGCGGACGCACGCTCTTGGCCGATGCTCGGCGGGACACCGCAGCGCAACATGGTCAACTCCGTGGCGAAGGGCATTCCCAGCCAATGGGATATCAAGGAAGGTGCTCAGAAGAACATCAAATGGGTCGCTTCCATCGGTACCCGGGGTTATGGCTGCGCGATCGTCTCGGACGGCAAAGTGTTCGTCGGCACCAATAACCAGAAGCCACGCGATCCCAAGATCAAGGGCGACAAAGCCGTGCTGCTTTGCTTCCGGGAATCGGATGGTCAATTCCTTTGGCAGCTGACCCACGATATGCCCCCGCCGGATGTGGCCCGCGAAGCGCGGGGCGATGGATTGCTATCCAATCCGGTGGTAGAAGGCCAACGACTCTATTACGTTACACCGGCGGCGGAGGTCATCTGCGCCGATGTCAATGGATCGGTTGTCTGGCGGTTCGACATGATGGACAAGCTCAAGGTGTTCCCGTGCTATGTGAATAGCTGCTCCCCTCTCCTTGTGGGGGACCTCTTGTTCGTGACCACGGGGAACGGCCGTGATGGCGAGCACCAACTGCCTTCGCCCAAGGCTCCGAGCTTCGTCGCCATCGACAAGAAAACCGGCACCGTCCGCTGGCAGGACAGTTCGCCCGGCACCAATATCATGGATGGGCAATGGTCCAATCCGGTTTACGCGGAGGCCAACGGCAAAGGCCAGGTCATCTTCCCCGGTGGAGACGGTTGGCTCTACGCCTTCGAGCCGGCCAACGGCAAGCTGATCTGGAAGTTCGATTGCAATCCGAAAGCGGCTACGCCGTACAAGCCGGGCGGCCGGGGACAGCGCAATTTCTTCCTGGCCACGCCGGTGGTTCATGATCAGAAGGTTTACGTCGGCCTCGGGCAGGAACCGGGTCAAGACGGACCGGGAGTGAGCCATTTTTGGTGCGTCGACATCACGAAGACCGGCGATGTCTCTCCCGTGAATGATAATTTTGATCCGCGGGCGCCCGTCAACAAAAACTCTGCCCTGGTCTGGCACTACGGCGGCCTGGCCAAGAAGGATTCAGGGCGCGACTGGGACTTCGGCCGGACGATCAGTACCTGTGCCGTCCAGGACGGTCTGGTGTACATCGCGGAGATGGACGGTTATCTCCATTGCCTCGATGCCCGGACCGGCCAAAAATATTGGGAGCATGACCTCAAGGCGGAGATCTGGGGTTCGCCCTATTGGGTCGATGGCAAGATCTATCTCGGCGACGAAGACGGCGACGTGTGCGTTTTCGCCCACGGCAAGGAAAAGAAGCTGCTTGGCCAAATGCCAATGGAACAGCCGATCAAGGGGACGCCCGTGGTGGCTAATGGCGTGCTGTACGTGGTGACGGATACGCAGATGTTCGCGATTGCGAATAAGTAATGGTTGCACAACCCAAAGATCTATGGAAGCTCGTGCTGGAGCGGCACGAAATCGATCCCGCCGACTTGGCCGAGGCGATCGAGGAGCGGACCCGCGAAGGCGAATTGGATTCTCGCACACGTCTTCCGATTCTTGATAGCGTGGTGGCGCTGGAGAGGTATTGGGGACAAAAGCGACACATGGCCTGGATGGACACATGTCCGGCACGGCAACGAATCGAGTCCATTCTCCGTCAGGATTGGGGCGAACCGGGGTTTCCTTCCCTTTCAAGGCGGGTCATGGACACTACCCGGCCAGAACAGATTTGGGAGTTCTTCCGCGAACTGGGAATGCACCTTCACCGGAATGCGCGGCTCTACATCGGGCGCTCGGCTGCACTGATTTTGACTGGATACCTAGCGCGTGTAACCGAAGATATCGATGTGGTCGATGAAGTCCCGGCGGAACTACGCTCGGAACGAGAGTTCTTGGATCGTTTGCAGGAACGCTTCGACCTAGGGTTGGCCCACTTTCGGTCCCATTGTCTGCCGATGGGCTGGCAGCAGCGCGTTCATTCGTTGGAGTCTTTGGGCTACCTGCAAGTATATCTCGTGGATGTCAACGATGTGTTCTTGAGCAAGCTGTTCAGCAGTCGGATCAAGGGCCATGACGACTTGCGGATGCTCAGACCGCAACTCGAAAAAGAAACCGTAATCCGTCGCTGGAAGCGAACCACCGTTTCCATGTTGGCAGCGCCCCCGCTTCGTCAGCGGGCTGCCGACAATTGGTACATCCTTTACGGAGAAGTGTTACCCACAGGAGAATAACTCCCCACAATGACCGCCACTCTCGATGCCAATGTTCGCCAGGCTCGTGAACGCCTCGACGCTCATGTGCGCGAGATCGTCGCCTGGCATTTTGATCCCAACACCGGCACCCCGTTTTGGCTGGAGCGAGGCAAAACGCTCGGCTTCGACCCGCGCCGGGAGGTCAAAAGCTTCGACGACTTGCACAAGTTTGGACTGTTCGAGGATGAATGGCTGCGCGGCGGGCCGGTGCGGCGCTGGGTGCCGAAGGCCTACCAGGATAAGCCGATCTATGTGTTTGAGACCGGCGGCACGACCGGCATTCCGAAGTCGCGCATCAACATCGATGACTTTCGCACCGATTATGAGATGTTCAGCGACACGCTACCGGAGGAACATTTTCCCAAGGGAGCCAACTGGCTCATGCTGGGCCCGTCCGGCCCGCGGCGACTGCGCTTGGCGGTCGAGCACTTATGCCAGCACCGCGGCGGCATCTGCTTCTGTGTCGATCTCGATCCGCGCTGGGTCGTGAAACTGATCAAGAAAGGCTGGATGGAGCACCTGAACGCCTACAAGGACCACGTGATTGAACAGGCGCTCACGATCCTGAGTGCCGGCCACAACATCCAGTGCATGTTCACGACGCCCAAGCTGTTGGAGTCATTTGCCGCGGCCCTGGAAAAGCAAGGTTCCAGCATCAAGCAGACGGGCATTCGTGGCATCTTCTCCGGCGGCACGGAGTTCACACCGCAATTCACCCGCTTCGCGGTCGAGGAATTGCTCGATGGCGTTTACATGACGCCGACCTACGGCAACACACTCATGGGGTTGGCGTGCTCCAAGCCGATCGGTCCGGAAGACGGCTTCAAGATCACCTACTATGCTCCGCAACCTCGCGCTGTCGTCCAGGTGGTGGATTTCGACAATCCGGACCGCGTTGTGGAGTATGGTCAAGCCGGCCGGGCGATGTTGACGACGCTGACGAAAGAGTTTTTCATGCCGCGGTTCCTGGAGCGCGACGAAGGGGAACGCGAACGGCCGTATGAGAAATATCCGTGGGATGGCATCAGCGGCGTAAGACCATTTCGCGGTTTTGCGGCGACGACGACGGTGGGAGTGTATTAAGGGCGGGTTCTGGCTCGTGAGCGTTGGTATACACTGGATCTCCTTACGAAGGGGTTATCCCCGATGAATCGTGCATCTTGGCTGGGACGGATGGCAATGCTTTTCTTGCTCTGTCTTGCCATCCCGGCTTGTACCGGCAACGCCAATCTTACCAAGGCGAATGTTGATAAGATCAAGCCGGGGATGACTCTCACGGAAGTCGAAGCCGTGCTCGGCAAAGGCGACTCGGAAAGCGGGCTCGATCTTTCGGAAGGATCCAGTGCTGCGGGGGCGCTCGGCGTTACCACCTTGTCGGCCGCTCCATCGCGAAGCTCATCCATCAAGTGGATGCGCTGGGGCGATGATAGCAAATTCATTCGTATTGGTTTCCAGGGAGACAAAGTCGCCAAGGGTAAGATCGAACAAAAAGGTCTGTGACGCTTGCTCCTGTCCAAGCGCGCGGACGAATGGCCCACCGAGGGCAGTGACGTTGTTGCCGAACCACCGAGGAGAGCCTTTATGATCCACATCCCCGTGCTCCGCTGGGGCGAGCCATACAAAAGCTTGGACATCGACAAAGTGGTCCACTTTGCGACCGGGGAACCGCTGGCGGAAGTAAGCCGAGCCAATGGCGGCCTGATCGAGCGCGATATGCGGCACGCCAACCGGGCCCGCGATGTGCTCCGCGAAATTCCCATTGCTGAGTTGATCCAATGGGTCAAAAAAGCGGCCGATCTCTATGTCGACGCTGAGCTGCCGCTCGGCGACGGCACGCAAACGCCGGATCAATTCGTGCACATGCAGTCGGCTACCACAGGGCTCCCCGAGCACATGTGCCGGTTCAACATGAAGAAGAACCACTTCGTGCTCAACCAGATGGATAAGATGCTCGATGCCCTCACGCGCGGCCTGGACCTCAACATTCTGTCGCGCGGCTATGGCGTCGAACATCGTGGCGTGCCGGTCAGTTACCAGGCGCAATCGCCTGTGTTGGGCATGGTGCTACCTAGCAATTCCCCTGGGGTTCATACCCTATGGCTGCCGATCATCCCCATGCAGGTTGGCCTGGTGCTCAAGCCGGGACCGCAAGAGCCGTGGACCCCCTACCGCATGACGCAGGCCTTCCTGCAAGCCGGCATTCCGAAACAGGCCATCGCCATCTACCCGGGCCTCGGTGATGTGGGCGCGGCCGTGCTCGCCAGCTGCCCGCGCAGCCTGATCTTCGGCGGCAGTGCCACGGTCGAACAGTACAAGGGAAATCCCCGCGTCCAGGCCCACGGACCGGGCTTCAGCAAGATCCTCTTGGGCGATGATCAGGTGGACCACTGGGAGAAATACCTGGACGTCATGGCGGATAGCGTCTTCATTAACAGCGGCCGCGGCTGCATCAACTGCTCCGGCATCTGGGCGTCCCGGCATACCCGCGAAATTGCTGAGGCCTTGGCCGAGCGGATGGGACCGGTCCAGCCGCTGCCTCCGGAAGACCCTCAATCCGCGCTGGCGGCTTTCACCGTGGCGGGCCAGGCCGAGGCGATCTCCGCCGAGATCGACCGCGATCTCCAGGCTCCCGGCGTTCACGATATGACCGCCAAGTTCGGCAACCGCCTGGTGACGCGCGAGCGCTGTGCGTATCTGCGGCCGACGGTTATCCTTTGCGACTCTCCCGAGCCGGCCCTTGCCCGCAAGGAATACATGTTCCCCTTTGTCACGGTTGTGCAGTGTCCGCAGGAGCAGATGATCAACGCCATTGGACCAACCCTTGTCTGCTCGGCGATCACGACCGACAAGAAGCTACAGCGCAAGCTCATCGACGCGACCAACGTCGACCGGCTGAATATCGGGCCGATCCCTACGATCCAGTTGAACTGGCTCCAGCCGCATGAAGGAAGCATCGTGGACTTCCTCTTCCGGGCCCGAGCGTTCCAGTTTGACAAGGGTATGATCGGCGTGTGAAGGAGCCATCCAGGCGGGCGGGTACGTCGGTTTTCGGTTCTTACTCCGATCCGGAAATGGGGGGGCCTGCTCGCCGGTGGGAAGCGCGGGCGTCCTTCCAGCATCGGACCAGCGAGAATGGCTTTATGGAGTCCACTGTCTCACCCGTTTCTGTTGAGGACACGCCACCGACCGGTCTGAATTGGTCGTTGCCGTCGTTTGATTCTCTGCCGCTCACCCGGATCGTCTTCGGATCAGGCTCGCTCAACCGGCTTGGGGAGCTGGTGCGTGAGCTGGGCGGAACGCGCGTGCTCTTGGTCACGGACCCCGGTCTGGAGGCGGCCGGTCATCCGCAGCGCGCATTAGCGGCGCTGCGCAGCGCTGCGCTGGACGTTTTCCTCTTCGATGGCGTGGAGGAAAACCCGACCACACAACACGTGGATCAAGGGTTGGCCGCCGCGCAAACGCACCGCGTGGATTTCCTCGTTGCCATTGGCGGCGGTAGCTCGATGGACTGCGCCAAAGGAATCAACTTCCTGTTGACCAATGGCGGGACGATGGCCGATTACATGGGCTTCGGCCGAGCCACCGAGCCGATGCTTCCTTCCATCGGCGTGCCGACGACCTCCGGCACCGGAAGCGAGGCCCAGTCCTACGCCCTGATCGCCGATGACCAGACGCACATGAAGATGGCCTGCGGCGACCGCAAGGCCGCCTTCCGGATTGCCCTTCTTGATCCCGAAGTGACGGTGACCCAGCCGACCCGAGTGACGGCCATCACGGGGATTGATGCCCTGTCGCATGCCCTGGAGGCGTATGTCACAACCAAGCGCAACCCCATGTCGCAGATGTTCGCGCGGGAGGCCTGGCGGCTGCTCCAGGCGAACCTGGAAATTGTGCTGCACGATCCAGGCAACCACCAAGCCCGCGGTGCTATGCAGCTGGGCGCTCACTTCGCCGGAGTGGCCATCGAGAACTCGATGCTGGGCGCCTGCCATGCCTGTGCGAATCCCCTGACTGCCCATTATGGGTTGACGCACGGCATCGCTATCGGCATCCTGTTGCCGCATATCCTTCGCTTCAACGCTTCCGTAGCCGGTCCGCTCTACTGGGAGTTGGCTCACGAGGCCCGGCTGCTGAACGGCGACCGGAGCGTGGCCGCGGAATCGCTGGCCCGGCGTGTTACCGAGCTGATGCAATTGGCTGGCTTGCCGACGACTCTTGCCGCATGTGGCGTGGCAGATGGAATCTTCCCGGTGTTGGCGGAAGAGGCGGCCCAGCAGTGGACCGGCCGCTTCAACCCGCGGCCGGTGATGGAGGCCGATTTACTCCGGTTGTATCGTGCGGCCTATGGAAGAGAATGAGGCGGTGCGGCGTCTGCGAAG
>DATGIQ010000211.1:0-13629 GCA_035295665.1 Gemmataceae bacterium
CCGGGCCGCCTCGGCATACGTCTTACCTTCCAAGTAACAGAGCACGACGGGAGCCTGGTATTTCCGCGGCAGGCGCGCAATCTCCTCATCCAACAAGGGTCGCAGCTCGTGCCACAAAGCGTCGGGAGAAGCGTCGGCGGCCATTTCCGGAACCTGCCTTTCGCTTGCGCGCCACCGGGTGGCGACGATCCTTGCCCGCCGCGCCACGCGATACGCCACGCCGTAGAGCCAGTTTCCCAATGACGCCGGATCACGCAGCGATCGGGCCTTTTGCAACAAAATGAGGAATGTCGCCTGGAATGCGTCATCCGCTTCATGCGCATCGGGAAGGAGGCGCCGGCAAACGCCCAGGACCATGGGGCCGTGCCTTTCCAAGAGCGTGGCAAAAGCGGCCTCATCTTTACGGCGGACAAACCGATCCAAAAGGTCCGCGTCAGCAGTCGGTTCGGCCGGCCGAGCCGGCACCGGTGGGGGAATGGATGCGGCAGGGGAAATCGGTCGTTGGCCTGGCATAGATTCGAGTCCCCGAATTCCAAAATCAGATGCGCCTTCCTACCTTATTACTGCATCACCGGGGGGTGGCGCGTACAGTTTTTTTTCGAGTCGTGTGGCGGTAGTACGGAAATGGACCGACCGCATCCTTCGATTGCTACACGAGACTTGCGGATATCCCAGCACGAATTGAGGCCGTCTCATGGTTGTGCCGGAGCCGGTGCAGAAGAGATTCGCTTCTCTGCCTTTTCCAGCAGCTTCTTGAACTCGCCATGCTCATGAAGAGACTGCAGGTCCTCATCCTTCCTGGCCTGTGCAATGCGAGCCTCGGTGCGGAAGTACGCGGAACCTTCTAAGCGGGTCAGCAGCGCCAGCGCGCTGTGTACGCATTCTTCGGCTGCGCTTTTGTCGATTTGCGGACTTGCCGCGGCCAGCGCATAAACCCGGGTCAAATCGTAGATGGTTTCCGGGAGCAATTCCTTCTTGGCCTCGAGGGACTTGGCGGCGGCAAGGATTTCTTTCGCCTCTCCTTGCCTGACTCGAATGAGCAGGCAGCGGGCGCGCAGGTGATCGGCCTGGGGACCCATGAATAATGCAAACGTCGGATAATCGTTGACCAATCCTTCCGCCAACTCGATGGCGCGCTGCCATGCTTTCAGGGCGCGGTCGGGCTGCTTGGACTGGAGATACAGATCGGCCAAGACGGGGTACGTCACGGTGAGCTCATACCGGTACGGCACCATCTTCGGAGTCTCCCGTAGGAGTTGCTCGTGTCCAGCAACTCCTGCTTCCAGGTGCGGCACTGCCTCCGACGACGTTCCGCTGCGCAGGAAGAATAGCCCTTGCTGAACCTGGTACATGGCCAAGGTGGCACGATAATCGCGCGATGTCCGGGGAGGACCAGGATCCGATGGTTGCAGGAGCTGGGCCGACTTGTGTAACATTGCCCCCGCTTCGGGCATGCGCTTCTGAGCAAGCAAAACCTTGCCCAAGTTCGTGTACACTTCGGCCAATTTACATTGCAACTCCTCCGATTGCGGCCGGGCTGCCAACATCTTTTCAGCCAGGGTACCAGCGCGACGGAAATAATGTTCCCCCTGTTTCGGATTGGTCTGCGCGAACGAATAACCCTGTGTACAGTAACACTGAACCAACCAGGCGATGTACTCCAGGTTCTCCGGGTGCTGCTGAACAATGCCTTCCGCCAAGGCCAGCGACTTGGCATAGGCAGTCAACGATTGCGGGAAACGAGCCGTCGTCGAATAGACATGACCCAGGTAGCTATAGCTTCTGCTCAAATCGAGCTGATCGTCGGCCCGGCCGGCCTCCGCAACCAATCGTTCCAGTAATGCAATGGCCTCTTTGCAAGCATTCTCGGCTTCGGTGTTCTTACTCAGCATGAAATAGACTTCTGTGGTCCGGTCGTAAGCGCGGGCCATCTCACGGCGAAGAGCCGGCTCGTCTCCTTCTTGCTTCAGGAACGCCCGATAGAAATCCAGGGCTTCTTCCAAGACTTGCCGGCGGAGATCGGCGAACTGCGGCACATTGGCCAGCTGCTCGTCGCCGACCCGCTTCAGCATCCGATTCACCGCTTCCAGGGCCTTTTCGAGGTGAGCCTGGGCGCGGCGATGCTCCCGCTCCACATCTTTCTTGGCCTGGGTTGCGTGGTCGCGCTCCGTCTCCACGTCGGCCAACGCCAGTCGAAGCTTCGAGTTGGCGCGCTGAAGACTCGCTTGAAAAGCAAGGCTGACAGCGGCCAGGGCCAGCGGAGCCGTGATGCCGAGGACCAGCAGCGCCGCCAGGGCGGGCCGTCTCTTCACCCACTTTGCGGTGCGTTCCCATCGGCTCGTGGGCCGGGCCAGGATGGGCTCATCGGCCAGGAAACGCTGGAGGTCATCCGCGAACGCCTCCGCGCTGCCATAACGCCGCTGGGGATCTTTCTCCAGGCATTTCAGGCAAATGGTTTCCAGATCGCGGGGGACCTTCGGCTGCAATCGACAGGGAGGGACAGGCTCCTCGGAGACCACTTGCAGAATGGTATCCAAGGGCGTGCTGGCCTTGAAGGGCGGCCGGCCGATCAGCATTTCATAAAGAATGGCGCCCAGCGCATACACATCCGCGGCGGGCCCCACGGTCGGTGTGTTCCCCGAGGACTCGCGCCGAACCGATCCACCAGCTTGTTCCGGGGCCATGTACGAAGGGGTGCCCAGGATGGCGCCGGATCGTGTCTGGCCTTGCTCGCTGTCGAGCTGCTTGGCCAAGCCAAAATCCGTGATTTTCGGAGTGAGCGATGCGTGGGGAGTGGTGCGTGGTGGATCGTCGGCGGACCGGTTCTTCGACGGCTCACCACCCACCCCTCCACCACCCACCAGCAAAATGTTGGCCGGCTTCAGATCGCGGTGCACAATGCCGTGCTGATGCGCGTAGTGGATGGCTCGAGCGAGAATTTCAACTAGCTTGGCGGCGTCGCGTGCAGGGACGGGAGTGCCGGCGAGCTGGTCCGCAAGGCTGCCGCCGGCCACGTACTCCATCGAGAAATAAGGGAGTCCCTGCTGTTCGCCGATTTCGTGGATCTGCACGATATGGGGATGTTGTAGCCGGGCGACCGCTTCGGCTTCCGTCCGAAAGCGGGCCAGCGTATCGGTGGTGGCGTGCACTCCGGCCAGGATCATTTTGAGTGCGACGATCCGATTGAGTCCGATCTGCCGTGCCCGGTAAACGACACCCATTCCCCCGCGGCCCAGCTCGTTCAGAATTTCATAACCCGGTACTATTGATGGTTCCGCGAACGCCGGGTCAGCGGCGGGAGCAAGCGTAGCCGGTGCCGCCAACCAAGCGGGAGAAGGAGGGGCGAGCGTCGGCGCACTGGCGTCCCCCTCTGGAGGTTGTTCCGGCTGGCTAGTTGCCCGAGTGGGCTCATTCACGATGGTGGCTCCGCGTTGGGCTTAGCGATCGTTGATGTTGGCCGCCTTGAAGAGGGCCCCCTTTGATTATCCCAACGAAGTTGAATGGTTCAAGCGCGGATTGGACGACGCGCCGGCCACACATCGTACAAGTGGAGCCCGAAGGGAACTCACCAAATGAGATCATTCGCGACGCACAAGATCAGCGTGGCGATGGGCCATCGCTCGCTCCAGACCAGGTTCAGCCAGCCGATCGGGCCCAGGATCTTGCAGCAGCCCGACGGCCGCCAAGAGCCAGCCTCGCTCCGGAACGCGGGCCACTTCGAGGTAGAGGACGCCATAAAGCCCGACAACCATTCCCAGGCAGGCGAAGATCTCGGGATAGTTTTGCAGCGGCATTCCTGCGAAGCGTAACAACCACTGGGGGATCAAGAGCGGAGAACACGTCCCAAGCCACGTTATAAAGACCCGCGGCCAGAAATACGGGGCGTTATGTGCTGCAGCACATAACGCCCCGTATTTCTGGCCAAGCAGATTATGTTGCCTTCGGTCGCAGGGCTGGTGAAATCCGTGAAATTGCCAAAGAATAGCACTACCTAATGGTATCGCGGTTTCCTTTAGAAACGGTGGCGGAATGAGCGGAGTCCGTTCGCTTTCGGCCCGGAAGTCTCATTCCGCCACCGTTTCTTGGGCATTTCCCCGGGACAGAGCAACACAAATGAGGGAAGGAGAAAGGAGTCGAGGAGAGGGAACTTGGGGACGCTGGTTCCCTTCGCCCCTAGCGACACAGCGATTGCCGCGTCCGACGATTCAGTCACAAGGCACGGAGCAGCTCGTTGACCTTCATCTCGATCATGTCTCGGACCGCTCGAAACTGGTCAGGAGGAAGTTGCTTCGGGTCCGGGATGCTCCATTCTTCCCGGCGCTTCGCCCGGACGAGCGGACAGCCCTCATCCTCGCAGCCCATTCCAACTACAGCGTCGTACTCGACGGCCGGGATGTCGGCCAGCGATTTTGAGGCATGGCGTGTCAGGTCGTAGCCAACCTCACGCATCGCCTCGACAGCCTTTGGATTGACACGCCCGGAAGGACGGGAGCCGGCGCTGTACGCCTCGACGCGATCCGCCCCATGGATACGGGCAAAGGCCTCTGCCATCTGGCTGCGGTTGCTATTTTCCACGCAAACAAAAAGGACCGATTTCCGGGTGGCCTCGCTCATGGGCACGACTCCTTGGCAACAGCGGAGCAACAAGGGCTCTCATGGATGCATCGGCAGGAGAGAACGGCAGCCGCGGCCCCTATGACAGGAGCAATGAGGTAGAGCCAGAGATTGTCGAGATGGCCGGAGACAATGGCTGGGGCCAACGAGCGGGCAGGATTCATAGATGCACCGGAAATCGGCCCCGCAAACAATGCTTCGAACGCGATCACGGCTCCGACTGCGATGCCCGCGGTAATCCCTTTCTCCTTGGCGCCGGTGGACACGCTCAGGATGACGAACATAAGGAAGAGGGTCAGCACCAACTCAAGAATGAACGATTGAACTGCCGGCCCAGCCGGCGCCGTCGCTCCGAGAGTTTTATCGGAAGGAAAGAGAAGGTGTAGCAAGCCGCTCGCCGCTGATGCTCCAATGCACTGGCTGGTGATGTATGCGGACACGCGACGGCCAGGAAAGCGTCGGGCCAGGAAGAAACCGAGAGTGACGGCTGGGTTCAGATGAGCGCCAGATACCTCACCCACGGCGTAGATCATGGCTAGGACAACCAGGCCAAACGTGAGTGCAATACCGCCGTGGGTGACGGCACCGCCGCTCACGTCGTTTATGACGATGGCACCCGCGCCGGCGAAAACGAGGGCGAACGTCCCGAAGATCTCTGCAAAGTATGGCCTCACGATTTGCCTTGCCCCATTGCCGCTTGCTCAAGCGGCTTAATAGCGAACACCTGAACGCTGGCGGCGTAGTGGTTCACATTGTAGCGTGTGAGCAGCTCCGCCAGGTTTTCGTGAAGGGGCGCTCCCGCCGAGCAGCAGGACATGGAGCCGCAGCAACCTGCATCGGATGCCTGAGCGTAAGCGTTAAGGTCCTTCTTCGTGTCGATGATCTTCACCGCCTTAAATCCGGCCTGGGCGAGCATTTGCTCGTAGTCCTTAATGAGAAGCGCACCGCCGATGCAACCGACGTAGGCGAGGATATCCTGGCCGACTTCTGGCGGTAGAGGCTGCTTAAGGGCGATGTCGCTGACGGCAACGCGCCCACCTGGCTCGAGGACGCGGAACATTTCGCGAAAGACGACTGACTTGTCGGGGGCCAGGTTGATGACGCAGTTGGAGATAAGGCAGTCCACCGAATTATCCGGCAGCGGCAACGCTTCAATGCGGGAGAGATGGAACTTAACGTTCGCCGGGGATTGGCCGTTGCCGAACGCCACCGCGTTGCGCTTGGCCCGCTCGATCATCTCGGCTGTCATGTCGATGCCGATAGCATTGCCGGTTGGTCCGACCTTGCGCGAGGCCAAGAGAACGTCGATGGCTCCGCCACAGCCGAGGTCCACGACAACTTCACCTGGCTTCAGGTTGGCCGTAGCCGTCGGATTACCGCAGGAAAGCCCCATGTTGCTGTCCGCCGGGAGGCCGGCCAATTCCTCGGGAGTGTAACCGAATGCCTGGGCGACAGCACGGACACCGTCGTGATTGCTTGACAAGCCGCTTTGGGCGACGCTTGCATACTTTGCTTCCACCTGTTCGACAAGGTTCGTCTCGGCCATTGCAATTCCTCCATGTTTGCATCGTTTATCGTGCGTTGGCGATGCCCTCGAAAGAAAAAGATCGCATCTATAGCTCAGCAACCAGCTCCTTGAGCCGGGTCAGCGCAATAGGGTTGATACAGTAGCAGACCTTGGGGCCGTCAATCTCGCCCTGCACTAGCCCCGTCTCCTTGAGAATCTTGAGGTGCTGCGACACCGTGGACTGGGCAAGCGGCAACTGATCGACCAGTTCGCCACAGACACACGCCTGCCGAGCGAGAAGGATGCGCACGATTCGGACCCTGGCCGGATGGGCGATGGCCCACGCCAGCTTTGCCACGTCCTCATCCTTTCCCCTCGTGTTGGGCAGACGCGACGAACCCAAATCCTTCGAAATGCAAGCTTTCTTTCGCATGATCGTGACTCTATCGTTTATCTACGATGGACGATAACACTTTGCCAGCTCCTTGTCAATCACCTGCGTATCATGCGCGTCGCCTACGGTTCCAAGGCCGTCAAGGCGGGCAGGCACCTGGATGGAGAAGCCGGATGGAACCTGCCGGCACCATTCCTGGGGCGATGTGTGCCAGGAATGCCGTCCTCTCCACTGGGCTTGCGCGACATCTTGGGCTGCACTGCCCCTGCCGCTATTGCCGTTAAACGTTGCGAAATGCGTGGGATGCCCTAGCGGCGAGATGGAAGACGACATAACTTACGTGGCCACGTAAGGCGCCATGGTATGTCCTTCGGGCCATCCGAATTACCCCCAGCTTCCGAGTTAGCCATGCTTGGCCCTCCATTCCTTGAAGCGCTGGTCCAGCACGGGTTTCAGCAAGTCGAAATTCTCGCAGGTATCCTGCACCTAGTACGAGTCGGGGAGGCCGCCACCGAGGGTCGCTGCGTAATCCGCCAGGAAGCTTCCTGTGTCAAAGTCAAAATAAGCCTGCGCGAAGGCATTGCCTTCCTCGTTGAGGTCGTCGCCCATGAATGTGCCATCGCAAGATTCCAGAAAAAATGCACCAGGCGTGATCACCCGCGACTTCCGCCTGAGAAGGTCCTGCGGAAAGTGCTCGACGTGGATTTCACCGGCCAGGCCGGACAGCAACGCCCACGCCATGAACATGCCGGTCTGGGTCGCGCCAGCTTCATTGGGCAGGTCCTTCGGAAACGTGCCGCCATAGTGCCAAGATGCGTCGTCGTATTTCGTGGTTGGATGCCGGGGCTACAACTCATCAGCCGATTCCCGCATGATGGGCGGTGAAGCTCGAAGCACCGTCACTTCCTTGGCCGGCCCCGCATAGCGCCTGGACCAGCCAGCTTTTGCTCTAGAAGCCGCTGCTTGAGCGCGAAAATCGTTTGGCGTTTGCGGGCTCCTTGGCTTGACCGAATTGCCAGCATCTCTGGAACCTATTTCCGAAAAGCGGGTCAGCCAAGCGGATGAACAACCAGACTGCTTCCGGGTCGGACTGGATGAACTCGCCGGCCGCGATGATCGCTTGCCAGCGCGGGTCTTGTCCCTCATCAACCGGCTCACCGGGCAAAAGAGCATCCGCTCAGTTCGGATAGCCCACCGGCGAGGCTCGGGACGGGCTCGCAGTGCCGGTGCTTCCTGCGGGAGACGTGAACTGGGGCATCCCCAGTCGCGCGCCGGGCGGCTGCCAGGGATCGCGCGGCACGGGTGCCGGTTGGACAGTAGGCGAAGCCGCCGCATTTTGTGTGGGATTGGAGTCGAAGTTCGGTAAGTAACCGGGTCGGCCGGCCGCCTGCAAACTGGTCGGATGTGTCCAGCGGTCGCTGGGTTCCGGGTCGGGGGACTGGGCACGGATGATCGGAAGCGGCACATCTTGCAACGGTTGGACCGGCGGAGCGGTGAGGCGATCGACGATGCGGTTGGCCGGCGCGGCCGCCGCGGACATGCTGTTCTGGGCCAAGAGCGTTGGCGGCTGGCCCTTTGTGCTGATGAGATAATTCTTCCACGCCGTTTCGAGTTGCTCGATATTCTGGTAGCGGTAGTGCGCCTGCGCCGCGGCATCCCAGTCGCCCTGCATTCCCTGAGCCACGAAGGCCAGGAATGCCTGCGGGCCTCTCGAATGGACCAGGAAACTGGCGACCGAGTATCCTTCCGCATAGAGTGCCCCGACGTCGTGCGGATATTCGCGCAGGTTGAAGAGGCGACGCAGCGGAATCTCCCGCCGTGCATTCAGGATTTGCCGGACGAGCTGATCGTGATGGGTGCGTTCGAGGTCATCCTCCGAGAGAACCGCCCCGCCTTCATCCGCCCAGCGCGGCACCGGACAGCGGAAGTAATACGCAAAGACCGTGTGCGTCACTTCGTGCGGCAAGACACTGGCCAGGAGTCGGTCGAGCGCCCCTTCAATCTGCATGGTCTGCCAAACTTGGCCATGCGCAAAATCAAAATTGAATGTGGTCGCGCCGCCGGAGCCACCGAACGTGATCTTGACGTGTAATGGGCACGGCTCGGGCCATGGAGGCATTTCCTTCCCGAGCCACTGGATGGCTTTCTCTTTGCGGTAATGTTCAGCCCAGTCACCGACTTGCCGGGCAATTTGGGGCGTGGGCGCCTCGACCAGGAAGTTGCCGTTGGGGCTGCGGTAGGTTGCGCCGAGCGAAAAAAAGACCCCAACCAGCACGAGAACAAGCTGTTGGCGCTTCGCCATGCCCGAATGCCTCCAAGAAAGAAGCAGAGAGTGAAGTCGTGACTGGTCGCCCGGTTCCCTGGTGATGTGTCCGCTGAAAGTGTACAGCAAAAGCTGAGCCGGGGCGGGTCGCGCCGGACCAATTCTTTCGTCTGGCGGGCCCAATCTATCATTTGCACAGAAGTTACGGAGGAAAAGATTTGCTCCGCGGTCCAGACTCACGGGCGGGAAGGAGTTGTAATTTCTACAAAACGCACTTCACTGTGGAAGGTTTACCCGATCGACGCTCCACACGGGCATTTCCGGTTAACCAAGAGGAAAGAGATATGTTGGCACGGGGCTCGGCTGGACTCGCAATCAGCCATACCCCGTGCCCACTTGATAGGGTATTGAGGTGAGATCAAGGGTGTCGCAGGCGTCTGGGACTCGCAACCATCGCCTGGCACAGAGATTCTTTGCAAGGCGCGTGCCAAGCGCGACCACAACAGCCGGATTGATGTGGATGCCTGGCGTAACCCCTTCCCATACCATATCTTGAACGCCACCGATTTTGTCGCTCTTCCGAGCATCGACCGGCGATCGCGCAGGTGCGCTCTGTTTTGCGGCGATCCGGTGCATGTTTTTGCCCTAGGCTATGGTCTCGGTCAAGCCAGACCAAGGTGCAGGCCGCGTGAGCACACTCCTGAAACTTACGGCGATTACAAAGTCCTTTGCCGGCGTGCAGGCTTTGAAGGAAGTCTCGTTCGATCTTCGAGCCGGCGAAGTCCACGCCTTGGTCGGAGAAAACGGCGCAGGGAAATCAACGCTCATCAAGATTATTGCCGGGGCGCATGCCGCGGACGCCGGATCGCTGTGGATCCAGGATCGTCTCGTCGAACGGAACGATCCCCAGATCGCCCGGACCCTGGGCATCGCCGTCATCTACCAGCAGCCGGCCCTTTTTCCCGATCTTACCGTAGCGGAGAATATCGCGCTGGGGCTCGAACCGGGCGGCCTCTGGAGAAACATCCGTTGGCGGCACCGACGGCGGCGCGCAGCCGAGTTGTTGGCCCGCATCGGCGCCCACATCGATCCCGATGCCGAGGCAGGCAGTCTGTCCATGCCAGAACAACAACTCGTCGAAATCGCCCGGGCCCTTGGAGCTGACGCCCGCATCCTTATCATGGACGAACCGACAGCTGCGCTGGCCGCGCGCGAAGTGGATCACCTCTTTCGAGTGATCGGCGAACTGCGGGCCCAGGGTGTCGGCATCATCTACATTTCCCACCGCCTCGAGGAACTTTATCAGATCGCCGATCGGGTGACGGTGCTGCGCGACGGCAAGACTGTGGTGAGTTGTCCCCTGGCCGACGTGGACCGCGCTGCCCTCATCCGCTGGATGGTGGGGAGAGAGATTGCCACCGTCTTTCCCAAGCAAACGGTTGCTTTCGGCCCGGTCGTCCTCGAAACGCGGAATCTCGGCTGTCGCGTCAACGGCATCCGCGGCGTGAGTTTCAGCGTTCGGGCGGGCGAAATCCTCGGCCTGGCCGGCCTGGTGGGCGCGGGACGGACGGAGCTGGCTCAAGTGCTCTTCGGCCTTCATCCGGCAGACGCCGGTGAAATCCGGATGGGCGGCAAAGCGGTCGTGATCGATCGACCAGCGCGGGCCGTGGAACTGGGCATTGCCTACGTTCCCGAAGACCGTCGGCGCCATGGCGTGATCCTGAACATGTCCGTGGCCAGCAACGCCACGCTGGCCATCCTGCGGAAGATCGGTTCGCTGGGGTTCCTCGATTATGGGCGTGAACGAGCGGTGGCCCGCGCGTTCGTAGATCGGCTGTCCATCAAGATTCCCTCCCTTGATTCCCCGGCGGGCGCGCTTTCCGGCGGGAATCAGCAGAAGTTAGCCCTGGCCCGCTGGCTGGCGACGGAGCCGGCCGTTCTCATTCTGGATGAACCGACGCAAGGGATCGACATCGGTGCCAAGGCGGAAATCCACGGCCTCATGAGTGCGCTGGCGGCAAAGGGCTTGGCCATCTTGATGATCTCCTCGGAATTGCCCGAGATCCTTGGCATGAGCGATCGGATTCTGGTCATGCGCAACGGAACCATCGCTGATATCCTGCCCCGCGCTACGGCCACACAGGAAAAAATCCTCAGTCTTGCCCTGGGTCCTCCGACGGAAGAGGCGGTGCCGGCATGAGCGGCCGCTACCAGCGCGAATGGTCAGTGGCGGTGGCTTATGGTGTCCTTCTGGGGACGCTGGCCATTGCGGCGCCGGCCTTCTACACCGGGGACAAAGTGCGGACAATCCTCGTTGGCAGCGCGCCGGTTCTGGTTGCCGCCGTGGGGATGACGGCGGTCATCGTTACTCGGCAGATCGATATCTCGATCGGCTCGCAGTTCTCGATCTGCGGCGTGGCGGCCGGACTGCTTGCCCAAGCAGGCGTGCCGATGCCCGTGGTAATGCTGGGAAGCCTCCTTCTGGGCGCCGGGCTCGGAGCGGTGAACGGCGTGCTGGTTGCCGGTTTGGGGCTGCCATCCATTGTAGTTACCCTCGCCACCATGGTGACGTTGCGGGAGGGGCTGCGCTGGTATCAGCAAGGGGAATTCGTTCGCAACCTTCCGCCGAGCTTTCAATGGTTCGGCCTGGGTCAATCCGCGGGGCAGTGGCTCATCATCGCGGCAGCGCTGGGGATCTGGTTGGTTGGCACGTGGGGACTCCGCTACGTTGCCGGCGGACGGGCTTTCTATGCGGTGGGATCTGATCTCGAAGCGGCCCGGCTCGTGGGGATTCGGCCGCGACGGATTGTGTTCGCGGTGTTCCTTCTCATGGGTGTCCTCACCGGGCTTGCGGCCTTGCTCCACGCCACGCGCTTCGCGGACGTCGATCCGAATGCGGGATTGGGGTTGGAGCTACAGGTAATCGCAGCCGTCGTCGTGGGCGGCACCGCGATTTCGGGGGGCCGCGGCACCTTGGCAGGCACCTTGATCGGAGTGGCGTTGCTGGCCACCATCGGGCCAGCCCTGGTTTTTCTCGGGACCGAAGCCCACTGGGAAAAAGCGATTCAGGGTACGATTATCTTGGTCGCCGTGGCGGCGGATACGTTTCCTGGCAAACGGAGAAGGCATGCTCCCACGAGCCTGGTCAAGCCCTGAACGCAAGCGCCGATTGCGGGTGACCCACGAAGGGGTGCTACTGCTTCTGCTCGCTCTGGAAATCGGGGTCTTCAGCGAGCTGGGCACCAATTTCCTCTCGACGGCCAACGCTTTCGAGATCGTGCGCTTCAGTGTGGAGATTGGTCTGTTGGCCGTGGCGATGACGCCTGTGATCGTCACGGGGGGCATCGACCTGTCCGCCGGATCGCTGCTGGGACTCTCGGCGGTGCTTTTTGGGAAGATGTGGCGCGACGGCGGGCTGCCGACTTCGGCAGCGGCGCTGTGCACTGTAGGAATTGGGGCGATGGCCGGAGGTGTAAACGCACTGCTGATCACCCGGCTGCGGATCGCTCCGCTGATCGTCACGCTGGGATCGTTCTCGCTCTTTCGCGGTCTGGCTGAAGGGCTCACGGGCGGGGTGGACAACTTCACCGGCTTTCCCGAGAATTTTCTGTTTCTGGGTCAGGGCTACCTCCTGGGCGGAATCCCGGCACAGACGCCGCTCTTCGTGGCGGCCGCGGCCGGCATTTGGCTGTTGCTGCACTGGACGACGATTGGCCGCGGACTTTACGCTCTCGGCCTTTCTCCTGATGGTGCACGCCATGCCGGTATCCCGGTCGATCGGCGGGTCGGTCTGGTCTACGTGTTGTCGGGAGCGTTCGCGGCCGTGGCTGCCGTCATCTATGTGGCCCGCCTGGGGCAGGCGAAGGCCGACGCGGGAACGGGATACGAGTTGATGGCGATCACGGCCGTGGTGCTGGGCGGCACGTCAATTTTTGGCGGCCGCGGGCATGTGCTCGGAACGCTCCTGGGCCTGTTCGCCATCGCCGTACTTCAGAACGGCCTGCGCTTGGCGGACCTTCCGGCGGAGCTGGCCGGGATCCTTGTGGGTCTGCTGTTACTGGGTGCCCTGAGTGCAAACCAACTGCTATCGGTCATGGGAGTAAACAAATCATGAAGACGGGGCCAGCCACGCTCGGATTCAGCATCGTCCTGTTGTTGAGCGGGGTATTGTGCATGTTGCCGGGATGCCGGCGCTCTTCCGGCCAAGAGGGATTGACGGTGGCGATGATGCCCAAGAGCAAGGGCAACGCCTATTTCATCGCCTGCCGCAAGGGAGCCGAGGAAGCAGCCCGAGAGCTGGGAATCAAGCTCCTTTGGGATGGACCTACCGACCCGGACCCGGCCAAGCAGAACGAAGTCGTGGAAACCTGGATCACCCGCGGCGTGGATGTCATCGCGGTGGCGGTCGAGAACCGGGAAGGGATGGCGTCTGTGTTGCGGAAGGCACGGCAAAGGGGGATCAAGGTACTTACCTGGGACGCCGATTCCGAGCCCGATGCTCGGGATTTCATGGTCAACCAGGCGACGCCGGAAGGCATTGGCACCACGTTGATGGACCATGCGGCTCGAATTTTGGGGAACAAGGGGGAGTTCGCGATCATCACCGCGTCGCTGACGGCCGCCAACATGATCGAGTGGCAGAAGTACATCGAAGCCCGGCGGGCGAGCCAATATCCGGAAATGCACATGGTAGCCCTGCGGCCGTGCGATGACCTTCAGAAGAAGGCATTCGACGAAGCAAACACGATTCTCAACGCTCATCCGAACGTTCGGCTAATCATGGCCATCTGTTCGCCGGCCGTGCCCGGGGCCGCGGAAGCGGTCAAGCAGTCGGGGCGGCGCGATGTGAAA
>DATGIQ010000212.1:0-4642 GCA_035295665.1 Gemmataceae bacterium
GTGTTGCCCACCAGGAGATCCCCATTGGGGGCGGTGGCAAGATCCGATGGATGGTCCAGTAGCCCGCCATGCGCAATCAGCGTTTGCTTCCCGGTATCAAGGTTCACCTCCCAGATGGCGCCCGGATCGGCACCCTGTACGTTTCCCGGTTCATCCGCCACGTAAATAGTGTTTCCGATACCGGCGGTGACGCCGGTCGGCACGGAGAAGCCCTCGCCACCATTCTGGGAGATTACGTGTTCTCGGCCCGTGGTCGGATCAATCTGCACTATCTCGTGGACCAAGCCCGTGGAGTCTCCCAAATTGGCAACGTACAACAGACCGTTGACGATCGTGATGGCATTAGGTCCGTTCAATCCAGACACGAGCAGGATTTGGTTGGCACCGTTAGCACGGTTCGGATCCACCTTGATGATGGAGCCCGTGTTCGGCAGAGGGTTGCCGGTCGAGTCGAGCTGGCCCAGGTCGGTGACATACAGCGTGCCGTCCGAGCCTTCGGCGATGTACGTGGGCAGAGAGAAAAGCCCGCCGGTGGAGACCGCCGCTTGCTCCCCGGTGCTGGGGTCCACGGCGATGATGCCGGTGGGATAGGAAGACTGGTCCTGTGCCGAAAAGAACGACGGAGCACTGCAAACCAGAACCGCTCCGTCTGCCACGGATGGAACCAGCCGATCCTCGAGCGTTTCCAGCTGCGGACGGTGCCCGGTCCGTTTCACGTCCTTCGAAAACTTCGCTGCATGCTTCTTCGTGCTGGGCCGAGTCGTGAACATTGTGTGGAACAACATGACTTTGGTCTCCCAAAACTCTTTCCGAGCGAGCCGGCCGACCGTGACTTCCGGCCGTCGTCCGCTCCTGTCTTGGAAATAACCGAATGGCTCTTCCGCCCGACATGGTTTTCAAACAAACGCAAAAAATGGAGCGGGCGGTGGAGAAGAGGGCCGTCAGTGACTAGAAGAGCACTTATTGCCTCGCGGCGGGACGACTTACAATGGGCGCTAGGGATCATCCTCACCCGGCATCGACCTGGGGTAAAAGCAGATGCTTTCCAAAGGCTCCGTGAGTCAGTGGCTGGACCAACTCCAGGCCGGCGATTCGGCAGCCGCCCAAAACCTCTGGGATCGCTATTTCCAGCGCTTGGCCGGGCTGGCACTCAAAAAGTTCAAAGATCTTCCCCGCCGTGTGGTAGATGAAGAAGATGTGGCCCTGAGCGTCTTTGATAGTTTCTGCCGCGGCGCTCAAAAGGGGCAATTCCCGGCGCTTTTTGACCGAGATAATCTCTGGGCCTTGCTCGTCGTCCTGACCTCGCGCAAGGTGCTCAACGTCCGGCGGGATGAGCGCCGGCTAAAGCGTGGCGGGGGCTTGGTGCGCGGGGAATCGGCGTTGATCGGTCCCCGTGGCGGTCAGGAGGCGGAAGAGGGATTGAACGCGGTCCTGGCCCGAGAACCCACGCCAGAATTTGCCGCTCAGATGGCCGAGGAATGTCGGCGTCTATTGAATAGCCTGGCGGACGTCGAACTGCGTTCCATTGCTTTGTGGAAGATGGAAGGCGACACGACAGAGCAGATCGCCGCCAAGCTGCAGCGCTCGCCACGCACCATCGAACGCAAGCTGCAGCTGATTCGCAGCCGCTGGGAAAACCAGACTGTTCCATGAGTCCCCCAGAACAGCCGATGAGATGGAGTTGGCGCTGGACTCTCCATCAGGGTATCCGCGTCCTCGCCGGACGGAACCCAACATCAAGAAAGGCTTGTACCGGCTGGTTCCCGATTGAGCCAAGAGGAGCACCGCGACAGCGTCACCTGGGGCATGCGCTTGCCGGAACTGCAAGTGTATGGCTTCGCGCCCCAGGCGATTATCTGCGATAGCGGCAGCGGTTTGCAGGCCGGGCAAGAGCTGGCCCTGCCCGCGATCCCCCGTCGCGGCGACGTCTTCCATGTCGAGGCCGAAGTCCTGTCTCTGGTCACCGCCTTGGAAAACCGGGCCATCAAGCCCTCACGGCCTGCGCCAGGCTGGAACTGCAACAAGCCCAGGGCGAACGACCGCAACTGATGCGCTCCACGGTGGACTCTCCCAGCCGGACGCCTGCCATCTCGTGGACCAGTTCGGCTGCCTTCTCGAAACTATCGGCGACCCTTCCGGCCAAGGGGGCGACCCACTCCAGTCCCGGGGTCAGATGCCGCGCCGCCAGCCCCGCCTGTTGATCGACGGGGAACAGGCCCTTGCCGCAGCGGCGACACAGATAGTGGGCGCGGCGGTAGCGGATGGGACCGACCAGACCCGTGGGCTTGTGCGGGCGGTGCGCGTGGAACGCGGCCACTTGGCCGCACTGCGGCCAGCTTACGCTGGCCTCTTGGGAGCCGTTTTTTTGCGCCAGCTTGTGGGCGAGGGCGCGGAGCTTGAATTCGTTGGCGCCGAAGAGCTGAGCATCCTCGGTCGTAATCAGGGTACGGGCGAGTTCGTCGACCTCTGCCTGCATAGCCTAGTGGATCGTTTGGACGAGCGCCTGCGCGGCGGCACGTTGCTCCGCTGACAGGGGGCTAGACGGCATGGTGGCCTCCATACCCAGGGAGGGGGTTCCTCGGAAGAGTCAGCTGCCGCCGTCGCGTACAGATATTCCACCAACTTTCGAGATGCTTTTTTTCCCAAAAGTGCCCTCTTTGTTCTTGACAAGGCACTTGCGTCTGTTACTGTAGGTAGCGATAAAGACTCGAGACGTATGTTAGAAGAGCTGCTCCGCTCGCCAGTCCTTCTGATTGTCCGGCTTGTTCTTTGGTCGGCTTTTCAAAGAGACGCTTCACGCAGTCGAGATCGGCAAGGCGATCTCTTTTCGTTGCGTGACCGTGCCCACAACGTGGGTCAAGTCTCGCCTATCTGCTGCCCGAGCATGGTGTTGGTCGTTCGCCGGCGCGTTCCATACGAGGACAGGTTCCATGACCATCCGCTCTTGGATACAGAAGGCAATGAAGCCCATTCCTCGCTGCCATCCCCGCAGAAACAGCGGCGGCCCGCGCGACGTACACTCAAGGCCGTGGGCCAAGCTCTGGCTGGAGGTCCTCGAAGAACGCTTGGCACCGGCTACTCTGACCGTGTTGAACAACAGTGATGGCCCCTCTCCCGGGCCGGCTGGTTCGCTGCGATTCACCATCAACAACAGCGCCCCCGGCGATACCGTCATCTTCAATCCAGGTTTAGCGCATCAGACCATCCTGTTGACGAACGGGGAACTGGGCATCAATTTCAACCTGACGATCATCGGACTCGGGGCCGATTTGCTCACGGTCAGTGGGAATATGCACTCGCGCGTGTTCAATGTTAGCGATGGGACGGTTAAGATCACCGGCCTGACGATGACCCAAGGCTTCACTGCTAACCTCCTCAGTGGAGGTCGCTCGGGTGGCGGTGCGATCTTCAATCAGGGCAATTTGACCCTCATCGATGACGCGATCACAAACAGTATAGCTAAGGGTAGCGACGGTATCTTCCCTGGTACTACCGGCTTTGGCGGCGGCATTTTCAACCAAGGCACGCTCAACGTGATGCGCTCGACGATCTCAGGTAACCAGGCGATCGGCGGCAATGGCCAGTCGGTAAACAACAGCAGCGGCGGCGGCGGTGGCGGCGGAGCAGGACGCGGAGGAGCCATTTATACGAGTGGCATCCTGTATTCCGCGAGCACCGTGAATATTACGGACAGCACCATCTCCGGCAATTACGCCATCGGAGGGGATGGGGGCAATGCCAATGGAGTGTCGGGAACCGACCAGCGCTATGGTGGCAATGGCGGAGGGAACGGCGGCATGGGTGCCGCTGCCAGCATGAGCGGGGCCGGCACGAATGGGAGTGACGGAGCTGTCGAAGCGGGCGGTGCTGGGGGCGGCGGCAGCGGCGCCACAGCTAGTTTCAATGGTGGCAATGGCGGCTCCGGCGGTGCCGGTGGGGGCGGCGGGGGCGGCGGCGCATCCGGCCCAAATGGGAACAAAGCCGGCATTGGAGGCTTTAGCACCCTCCTTGGCGGAACCGGTGGGACTGGCCAGTTGAAACCTGGCGCGAACCAAGGTAAGGGCGGCGGGGGCGGCGGCGGGGGCGGCCTCGGCGGTGGCATCTACGCAGCCGAGAGCAGCATGGTTACCATTACTTCCAGCACCATCGCCAACAATACAGCGACGGGTGGCCATGGAGGCAACGGTTTCAACTCTGGTAGTCCCGGGGGAGGGGCTGGCGGCGGGATCTTCAGTAGCTTTACCTCCGTCTCGGTCGATAGCACCATCATTGCCATGAACATCGACAATGGCCCCGGTGGGGCCATGGCGAACATGGATCCGGACGTATCCGGGTTTGGGTTCGATGACAAAGGCTACAACCTCATCGGCAACACGGGCGGCAGCTCCGGCTTCATGGCAATGACCACGATCACGGGCGCCGATCCGCATTTGAACGCGCTAGGCAATTATGGCGGCCCGACTCAGACCATGTCGCTGCGCTTCAACAGCCCGGCCCTCAACAGCGGCGATCCAGCCAACGGTGTGACCATCGACGAGCGTGGAGCCGTCCGCGGTGCCTCCACCGGACCCGGCAGCATGGCCAACGCCGGCACGACGCCCGACATTGGTGCCTGGGAGGCCAGCTCGCTCAACATCGTCAC
>DATGIQ010000213.1:0-30032 GCA_035295665.1 Gemmataceae bacterium
CGCTCTGAATATCACACCGGGATTGGTCGTGAATCAGCGCGTGATTACGCGGAACGTGGCAGAGACACTCCCCTACGTAGCCACGGAGAATCTCTTGATGGCGGCGGTGGCGCACGGTGCGGACCGGCAGGCGGCTCATGAACGTATCCGCGTCCATAGCCGGGCGGTGGCCGACGAGCTAAAAGCGGGCGGAACAAAGAACGACCTGCTCGATCGGCTCCGTGCCGACCCGATTTTCCGGGGGCTTGCGTGGGAAGAATTGCTGGAGCAACGTCATTACATCGGCCGGGCTTCCGAGCAGGTGGGGGAATTCCTGGAACAGGAGATCGCACCGATCCGCCAGCGCTACCAGTCCTTGCTCAACCAGAAGGCGGAAGTCGAAGTTTGAAGCACCGGCTTCAACACGGAAACTTCTGTTGCCTACGACCAGATCCGCAGCGCCACCAGCAGCGCCACCACTGTACCGGCAATCGCCGAGCCGTACAAGACGACCGACAAGATGCCACGCACCCCTTTGAAGCCGAGGTCGATGAGCACATAGAGAATGCGGTGGAAACCGTGGAACAACGACAGTGCGATGAGGATGAACAGGAACGCCCGGACCCACGGATTCTGGAGGAGGTCCCACAGCTCATCCTCGTTGAGCCACCAAAAGTAGCTCAGGATCCCCACGACCACGATGGTAATAGGCATCAAGAAAGCCGACACCACCGCGCCGCCCATGAACGGAATCCACCACAACGGTTCGTTCGATTTGGCCATTTCGCTTGCTCATTTGAAAACGATGACGCCGACGAAAATCAGCACCGAGACGACGAGCCAGGCTCCGTAATTGAGGATCGCGATGAGCGTCGGGCTCACCCGTTCTTCGCCGCGCCGAACCACGAGCACCCGGGCCATGCCGTTGAAGGAGGTCGTGCTGTGGAAAACCACAAAGGCCAGCACAATCAAGTGCACGATAAGGGACGCCCGGCTCCGCAGGACGCTTTCATAGAACGCTCGGAAATCCGACTTGCTGTGATTGGTGCGGGCCAGCACGAGGATCAAAAAGATTGCGTAGCCGGTCACAAAGAAACTCGTCAGCTCGCGGATCGCATACACGACCAGGTGCCGGTTGTGCAAAAACCAGGTCGCGGGCATCGGACGGATGTATTCTTTGGTCTTCATGCGATTCTCGGTATCCTGCGCAGGGGTAGGAAACGTTCGCGTCATGTCTTTCCCCGCGGCAGTACAAACGATAGCCACCAGTCGATGGCGTTGCTTCCCTTGGCTTCCTGGATGGCGCGGGCGGGGTCGACGTGCTTTGGACACACCCGGGTACACTCACCGATATAGGTGCACTCCCAGATCCCTTCGCTGCTGGCAATGACCTCGGCGCGCTGGTTCTGCGCTCCGTCCCGCGAATCCATGTTGTAGCGCTGGGCCAGGGCAATTGCAGCCGGCCCGATGAAGCGGGGCTCCAGGCCATAGACCGGGCACGCCGCATAGCAGAGCATGCAGTTGATGCACATGCTGTACTGCTTGTAATGGGCGAGCTGTTCGGGGCTTTGCAGGTATTCCCCTTCGGAGACGGGCTTTGGCTCTTTCGGAATCAGCCAGGTCTTCACTTCCTTGAGCTTGTGCAGAAAATCGTCCAAATTGATCACCAAATCGCGGATGACCGGGAAGTTGGTCAAGGGCTCAACGCGGATTGGCTTGGGGTAGTAATGTTTGAGGAACGCAGCGCAGGTCAATTTCGGCTCGCCGTTGACCATCATGCCGCAGCTTCCGCACACGCCCATCCGGCACGACCACCGGTAGCTGAGGGTGCCGTCGATATGGTCCTTGATGTGATTGAGGGCGTCCAGCACAACCCAGTCCTCATGGTACGGCAGCGTGTACGACTGGAAGTGCGGCTGCTGATCCTGGTCCGGCAGATAGCGGAAAACTTCCAGCGTGATCGTCTTCTGTCCCTGGTTCTCGGTCATTGGTTCGTGGTCTCGTTCCTGGTTGGGAAACTCGGTACCCAAGACTCGGTACGGCTCCTATTGGCTATTTGCTCGCGCCATATACCCGCTCGGCCGGCGGCCAACGCGTAATCACAACATCGAGGTAATCGATCCGGGGATCGCTGGCGGTGGAGTAGGCCAGGGAATGTTTCAGATAATTCACATCATCGCGCCGAGGATAATCCGTTCGCTGGTGTGAGCCCCGGGATTCCTTCCGGGCAAGAGCGCTAAACGCCACGGCCTCGGCAGCGTCAAGCTGAAAGCCCAACTCCAAGGCACTGGTCAGCTCGGTGTTGAAGCTCAAGCTCTTGTCCGTAATCCCCACGCGCTGATAACGCTCCTTGAGCTGCCGAATCGTCGCGCAGGTTCGTTGCAACGATTCTTCATTGCGATAAATGCCGGCTCCTTCCTCCATCGTCTTGGTTAGATCGACGCGGATGGCGGCGAGCGTTTCGGTTCCCTGCGTGTGGAACCAGCGCTGGCTAATCTGCCGCTGCTCCTCCTCGGCTTGGGCGCGGAGGGCGTCGCCATTAAGCTGCGGATGGGCCGCGGCAAACCGAGCCGCACTCCTGGCGGCCCGAGCACCGAACACGAGTAGTTCCGTCAGCGAATTGGAGCCCAACCGGTTGGCACCGTTGATGCTGACACAAGCACACTCGCCGGCAGCAAACAATCCCGGCACGATGGTCGCTCCATCCCGATCTGTGCTGACGCCGCCCATCATGTAATGGACCACCGGTCGAACCGGGATCGGCTGGTATACAGGATCGATGCCGGCATAATTCTTGGCCAATTCCCGGACAAAGGGAATCTTCTTGTTGATCTTCTTTTCTCCCAGGTGGCGGACATCGAGATGGACGACGTCGCCATAGTGCCCGGGAATGGTCCGACCTTTTTCGCGTTCCTTGATGAACGCCTGGGACAGCCGATCCCGCGGGCCCAGCTCCATGGTCGATTTCTGCGGATGCTTGGGGTCGTGAACATCGAGCGGCTTGCCCAGGTTGTAATCTTGGAGATACCGGTAGCCATCCTTGTTCACGAGAATGCCGCCTTCGCCGCGGGCTGCTTCCGTGATCAAGATCCCCGTTCCCGGCAAACCGGTCGGGTGATACTGGACAAATTCCATGTCCTTGAGCGGTGCCCCGACTCGGTAGGCCAAGGCCATGCCGTCGCCGGTCTTGATGGCTGCGTTGGTGGTGAACGGGAAGATCCGACCGCCGCCGCCGGTGCAGAGGATCACTGCCTTGCCGGCAATGGCCCGCACTTGGCCGGTGCGCAACTCCAAAGCTGCCACGCCTTGTATCCGGCCATCCTCAGCCAGGAGTCGGGTCACAAAGAATTCGTCATAGCGGGTAACGTTGTTGTATTTCTGCAAGGTCTGAAAGAGGGCGTGGAGCATGTGGAAGCCGGTCTTGTCGGCAGCAAACCACGTCCGTTCGATTTTCATACCGCCAAATGGGCGCACGGCCACATGCCCATCGGGCTCGCGGCTCCACGGACAGCCCCAGTGTTCGAGCTGGATCATCTCAGCGGGGGCTTCTTTGACGAAGATCTCGACGGCATCTTGATCGGCCAGCCAATCCGATCCCGTGATGGTATCCTTGGCGTGGTCGTCAAGGCTATCGTTGGGCTTGATGACCGCAGCAGCCCCCCCCTCGGCGGAGACGGTGTGGCTGCGCATGGGGTAGACCTTGGAAATGACGCCGACGCTCAAGCGAGGATCTTCCTCACCAATGGCGATGGCCGCCCGCAGCCCCGCTCCGCCGCCACCGACGATGAGGATATCATGACTCAACAGCTCCATAAAACCGTCATCCTCCAGCCCGTCCGCCGTTGCTAACCGCGCTTGTGAAGAAGGTGTCTGATACACAGTCCGGTTCGTGCTGTCACTCTAGCGGCGGTTCGCAGAACCGCGCGCTAATCTGCCCCGCGCGGTTCTGCGAACCGCCGCTAAACGATAACGGACACCCTGAGCCGAACCGTATCTAAGGGCGTTGTACGAACAGGCGAGCGGTTGGCCAGATCTAGACGGCGTCGTTCTCTCGATCAGCGGCGTTTGCGCTTCTTGGGGGCGTGGCTCTGGTAGGCTTTGCGGCGGCGCTTGGCTGCGGTCCGCAGTTCTTTTCGTCGCATGGTTCGGCTCCTCGTTTTTAAGGTTGTGGGCCGGGTTCGGAAGAGAAAGCCCAGCTTCTATGTGATGTTATATGGATCGCGAACATCCGAGGGCTTCGAGGCTGCGTGCCACTCCGATGAACGATGTCGCTCGCCTACCACGGAAGCTGATCGAGGTTGGCGTTTCCGCCGCTGAGTACGATGCCGACGCGCTGCATGCCCGCCAACCCGCGGAACTCCTCGGTCAAGACTGCGGCCACGGCCACCGCGGCACTCGGCTCGATCAAGAGCTTGGCGCGCTCCCACATCAAGCGCATGGCCTGGACAATTTCTTCCTCCGCCACCGTGATGATGCACTCGACGTGATCTCGGATGATCGGCCAGGTGAGTTCGCCCAGGCTGGTTAACAGGCCGTCGGCGATGGTCCGCGGCCCGGTCTGTGGAACGAGTTTCCCCGCGGCCTTCGATCGGGCGGCGTCATCAGCTCCGCGCGGCTCAGCGGCGAAGATCCGTAGCGCGGGATTGAGTCCCTTGGCGGCCACGGCGATGCCTGCCACCAGGCCGCCGCCCCCGACCGGCGCGATTACGGCATCGATGTCCGTTGCCTGGTGAAGCAGTTCCAGAGCCACGGTCCCCTGGCCCGCGATGATATCCGGGTGATCATACGGAGGAATCAGGGTGCCTCCCGTTTCCGCCAGCACCGCCTGGGCGGTCGCTTCTCGTGCCGCCAGCGTTGGCTGACATTCAATCACCCGGCCACCGTACCCTTCGACCGCACGCCGCTTTACCGGCGATGCGTTGCTGGGCATAACGATGTGAGCCGGGATGCTGCGCAGCCGGGCCGCCAGGGCCAGGGCCTGGGCGTGGTTTCCCGAGCTATGCGTGACCACGCCCCGGGCGGCAACGTCCGCCGGTAACTTGGCCACCGCGTTGCAGGCTCCCCGAAATTTGAACGCACCAACCTTCTGGAAGTTTTCACACTTGAAAAAGAGCGAACGGTTCGCCAAATCGTCAATCGTGGCACAGGTCATCACAGGGGTGCGGTGCGCCCGGCCGGCCAGGCGCTCCACCGCGGCCCGAACACTTTCGAGATCGGCGGCATACGTAGTCATGGGGTCACTGTATTGTCCTGCCGCGGCGAATTCCAGAGGCTTGATCCTTCTACCACCGAGGAGGAACCAGCCCCCAGAGAGCTTGCCCTCCGGTGTGGCAGTGGCACGGATGCTGCCGCTACCCCGAATGCAAGAGTTAAAGCGCTTCCTTTGGCAGGTCGCGGATCATTTGCGTTTGGGAAGGCGCGAACCAACCTGCGGTTCCTGGTGCCGCCTCAAGTCCCATTCTCCTACGTTTCCGGAATTCCATGCGGTCGATGCATGCACAGCCTATGGTGCGGTCTGCGATGCGCATCGCGTGGTCCGGTCTCTCTGGAGTGCGGCTGTCGGGGCGTGGATGCTCGAATCGAGAGGCGGCAGTGACGCCTGCTGATGCGCCAGCGGATAGAACTCGTGGATCCTGGCTTACTGGAACTCTTTGCCGTGGTGGCGGGTCGGGGATCCGGCGACCAGGGGCGGGGAGAAGGAGCGTCTAGCTGAAGTAAAAAAGGATCTCCGAAGGCGGTTGATGCAGGAATTGGGTGGCGACAAGCCATTTAGATTGCTGCGGCGTGCACGATTTTACCCGTACTTCCACCGACGGCACCCGCGCCGGAGTCCGGGTGCTGCGCACCCGCAGAATCGTGCCTCGTCCAAATGGGTGCCGTGTCAGCAGTTTCAAGCCGCCCAGGGATGTATCGATCGCCGCCGCCTCATGCATCTTTTCCCCGGCCGTGCCGTACGAAATCGTGATCGGTACACTCACCTTGCGGCGCGGAAAGAGACGGCGTTCGTTCACGCTTCCCTGAAGAAAGGGATCGTGAGTTTCCGATGGCGCACCTCGATCTGACGCGGCGGGGGGCTGTGGCGAGGATTTAGAAGTCGATTCCAGACACTTACCGCCCGGCAACAACGCCCGCAGTTCTTCCTCGCCCAAGGGGATGGCAAACGTACAGCCGACCTGCCAGCCGTTCGGGCCGCGCTCGCCGACTCGGACTACTCGAACCAGCAAAGGCTGCGAAAACCGATTGGCCGTTGCCTCCAGCAGTACGCAGAGAATGGCGCCCCGCTGGACGGGGGTTTCCAGGCGTAGGCCAAGCCCCTTCGCCGAAATATTCACAATCTTGGCTGGACGCCAGTTTCCATCCTTGCGGGATTCGAGCGGCTGAAAGGAGATTGCCGAGTCACAAGGATAGCGGACCCAGGCGCGGCCTTCGGCGCCTGGAGAACGTTTCTTGGACTTTAACGATGAGGGAACGATTCGATCGGGCATGCCAAACTCTTTCTGCCAAGGGCGATCCGCGCCGGTGCATCACAGGACATCCAAGCCGTCCAAAACGTCCGGGGATGGTGAGGCCGGCAGCAAATGAGCAATCGCTTCGGATTGTCCGTCCGACAGCGACGTAAACTCGCAGCCGAGCAGCCAACCGCCGCCGTCCCGCTTGCTCGTGCGGACGACGCGGACTTGTAGCGGCTGGAACGATTCCTGCCCCGCTAACGGCTCGATCACCAAGAGGGTGCCCAGCTCGAATGGCCGGCGAATCACCAGAGCAATGCCGCCCGTCGAAATATCTTGAATTTTGCCCCACCACCAAAAGTCTTCCGGCCGGGCCGATTTCGTCTGACATAACGATTTCAGCGTGCAGGAATGGCGGACGGCGACGCGCCGGTTGGGTGTCGGGGACTGGTGCGGCGGGATAGCTGCCGATGAATCGGTTTGATCGGACATGAGAAAATCCTGTCACGGTTCCGTGCGGTTAGTTCTCAACATGGGAATGGATGGGGTTAAAGGCTCCCTGCAAAGCGGGCATTTGTCCGGCCCAGGGTTCTCCTTCATTCGTTGCCCCGCGCGATCCGTTCAACCAGGACCGCCGTCGTCGCGGCCAGACATTTCAGCTCCTCCTCGCTGAGCCGTTTCAGGAATCGGCAGCCGGCAATCCAGACACCGCCTTCCGTGATAGCGTGTTGGATACGGCCGTACAGCTTGGCACGCAGGCCGTCGATCGGCCGGACCAGCTCGACGGCAATGATTTCCCCTTGGGTGAACGGGCGGCAGGCGACCAGGCTAATGCCGCCGCTAGAGACATTGCAGATCGTTCCGGGCCAGCGACTACTGTCGCCTTGCAAGACGGTGTAGCAAGAAACCGTCCAGCTGCATGGGTGGCGCTCAAACGACCGGCGTTCAGCGCCTCCGTCATCCGGGAGTGATTCTTCAACACAGGGAGTATTCTGTTCTTGCATGACTGCCCCAGTGCATGAGGTTCGGTAGACTCGCCTCAAGCCTAAGTCACATTGCGGGCGCAGTCAAAATCTTCGGTAGGCTGGCTCAGTTAGGTTTTCGGCCGAGGTTCTTCCAGATTTCGATGGCAGGAGATTTTGTGGTTCCTTTTGTGAAATTGCCGACAACGAGATCGGTTTTTCCGTTCGCCGTGAGATCGCCCAAGGCACAGGTAAGGTGATCGCATCGGACCCGCTCGAGCGGATGCCGGACGAATGTCCCCGGAGCAGTCTGCTCGAGCAAGACGATCGATTCGAGCTGGAGAGCAGTCCGCTGGGGAAAGGTCTCCGCGGGCAGAAAGCTGACCGCAATGATATCGCGCTTGCCGTTCCCCACCACATCGCCGGCCACGGCACGCATCGCGCCATAGAGATCGAGAATGCGGTGGTACACAAACGGAAAGGAACGACGGTTTTCCAGCCACGCAATTCCATGATAGGGCTTGAGCAGGTAAGGAGCGTCCAGCGAGTCGCCATTGGTGAGGAGCACGTCGAGATTCCCATCTCCATCCAGGTCGATGAGCTGAATTCCGCTCGACCCGAACGCTGGATGCGGTGCGGTGTAGATGGTCTCCTTGCGAAACTCCCCGTTCCCCTGGTTCAGGAAGGCCACCACCGTTTCATGTTCTTGGCTGATCAGAGCCACAAAATCGGGCCGCCCATCCTTATTGAGATCGGCCACGGGCACGTGGATGGCACCATGGCGTTGGTCGAGGACGCGCGGAACAAACACCGGCTTCGACCAATCCGTCGTGCGGTTTTCCAGGTAAAGAATTTCTCCGGTCTGCCGCCAGCCAAAGACAGCCACGATCAAGTCGAGCTTGCCATTGCCCCGGAAATCGGCCGCCTGCACATCGGCGACGCGGCCCACGCCTTCGAGGAGCGGAATGGGAGTGAACGTGCCATCGGCCGATCCCTTGAGCCAGACCACGCTTCCGACCCGGTCATCGGTAGCATAAAAGCTTCCGAGACAAGCCAGGAGGATATCCTTGATGCCATCCCCGTCGAGATCAAGCACCTCGGCATGGGCGCAACAAAAGCCTTTCGCCAGGATCTTCAACGTCGGGGATTCATCGTATGGCCTCAGTACCAGGACTTGATCCTGAACGGCGTCGCAAACCAGGACATCGAGCCGGCGCGGATCGAAGAGATGGACTAGCTGGAGATTGCTGACGCCCGGTGTAGCACGCGGATCGGGCAGAGAAAAGCCCTGACGTTCGAACCGGACAGGGGATTCCTGGCCTGAATCCTTACGGGCCAATAACGGCAATGTCTGCGGTGCACGGTTTTCGTAATAAAGGGCAACGCTTTCGAGGGACGGAAAGTCGAGGCCCAGCAAAGGGGATTGGGCAAAGAAATCGTATGCTTGCTTCACCTCCTTTCTCCACGCGGATCGAGGGAACGTGTCGGGCGGCGGATAAGAGTGGCAAGTTCCGCAAAACTCATGGACCTGTTCCGCGGTTGCTTCGGTAGGAACAGGCGGTAGCGACAGCGCCGGTGGAGGCGAGGAGGGATGAGCAAGGAAGGTAAACGTACCGACCGCCACAGCCAGCACGGCTGGAGCCAGCAGCAAGCCCCACCTTGACCAGCGATGCTTGGGTTGTCGAGAATTGCTCATGGGAGGCAGAGGAACAAAGTTCCTAAACCGATTCGCCGTTGGCCTGTCGGCGGTGAAGCGCGCACCGTTTCGGCTGGCCGCTGCGCTCAAAATAGTCTGCCAAGGCCGCATGCGCCGCCGGGTGACGCGGATCGATCAGCAGCGTACGAAACAGCCAACCGAGGCCTTCGGGTTCGTGGCCATTGTGCAAAGCCCACATGGCCACCTCGAACCGGACGGCGGCGTCACGGGGCGAACCGTGATATCGTAGCCAGAGCTGACCCGCTTGGCGATCACTGGCCTGGAGCGCGTCCCGGCGGGCCTGACAAGTCTCGGCCAACGTGTTCTTGCCTGAAGCTTCCAGACAGTTTTGGAGAAGCCGAAAGGCCTCGCGGTGCCATGGGGCCAGTGCGACCGCCCGCGTCAGGTGCGGCTCTGCCTCGTTCCGCCGCCGCCGGGACATGGCCAGGCGTCCGCGCTCGACCAAAGCATCCACATCATCCGGCCGGGCGGCCAACAGGGTGTCCAGGAATTCCCCGGCCTGGTCCAGCTCATGCGCTTCGAAGCGGCAGCGGGCCAGACCGAGGAGCACCGCGCGATTCGTAGGGTCCTGCTGGTGTAACATTTCAAAATGGGCGACGGCCTCACGGACCCGACCTTGCTGGTGGAGCGTCTCGGCCAGACGCAGTCGGGCTTCGGAACAATCGGGTACGAGCTCCAGCACATGCTCAAAGTCCCGGGCCGCACGCTCCAGGTCGTGGATGCCTTCGGACCGTTTGCCACGCAACAGGAGGGCACGGGGATTTGTGGGTTCGCTCTGGAGCAACCCGTTCAGACAAACGAGCATCGAAGCCCACCGCGCCACCCGCAGATAGCCCTTGGCCATCGCCTCCAGGATGAGCGGCGTGCTGGAATGCTTGGCGTCCACGAGCGATTGGAGATACGAGAGCTCGCCGGCCAAATCACCCTGCTGGACACCTAACAAGAGCCATTCCAGCCGGCTCTCCTCTGTCTCGCCGTACCGGCGTTCGTAATCGACCAAGTAGTGCTCGGCCTCGGCGCAGGAATCCAGCCGCCGGGCTGTCTGGGTTGCCAGGAAGTGCGCGCGGGGACTGCTTGGCCAAATTTGCAGGCACCGCTGAAGATACTGGCGTGCGCTTTCGAGGTCTTGCCGGCGAAGGGCCTGCTCCGCGATTGCGAGGCAGGATCGTGACCAGGCGTAGGGGACCAGGAGGGCAGTTCCGACGCTGAGTAGAACCAGGCATCCCAGCGCCAAGCCGATGCGTTGCTTCATGGAGAGGCATCCCATGATGAATCCATCCGGAGCGGTTCCGGTAGTTTGTCAACCGGCCGGTAAGCTTGTCAAGCAGAAATCCCTTTCCATGAACCATCGCCTTGACCAGGGGAGAGGCCTGGCTCCTTAGGCAACACGTAGCGCGGAGTTCGAGCAACGGATCGAATGCGCACCGGAGGCAAGAACAATGGATCTTGAAACTACACTCGCAGATGTGAAAAGTCTGGAACATCAATGGGCCATATTGGAAGCCGAACTTCAACACTTATCGCACGCAACGGGATAGCCAGATCAAGCCAAGTGGCCTGATCGAAGGGATCTGGTAGGACTGTCCCTCGCGCTACCACGCTCCCATGCAACATCCGACCCCGCCGCCGACCAGCGGCAGCGCCCTTCGCTCGAACGGCAATTTCAGGTACTCGGCGCGATCATAGACCACCCGGCCGCCCAGCAGCGTGTGCGTGATATGGGTCGTGCTTTCGAAGGGATCCCCATCGTACAGGACCAGATCCGCTACCTTACCCACTTCCAGGCTGCCGAACCGATCATCGATCCCCAGCAGCCGAGCCGCATCCAGTGTGATCGCCCGCAGCGCCGGTTCGAATCCGAGTCCGTTCACCAGCGCAACCGCGGCCTCATGGCGGAGAACGCGCGTCTTGGGCACGTAACCCTCGAATCCTGTGCCGATGGCTATGGGAACGTTGCGTTCGGCCAACAGTGCGGCGTTGCAGAGATGCGTGTTGAAGGTTTCCATGCTCGCGCCGATGCGTTGCATGGTGGGATGCACAGCTACCGGTACCTTGGCGGCCGCAATCTCGTCGCGGAGAAGGTACGCCTCGGTCGCAAGGTCGAGCACTGACCGCAAGTTGAACTCCTTGGCCAACCGCAGCGCGGTCCCGAGATCGTCGGCACGGTGGGCGCTGAATACCACTGGCACTTTGCGGTCCAGCGCCAGCTCCAACTCCTCCAACTTCAGGTTGCGCGGCGGCTGCCTGTCCGGATCCTTGGCTGTGGCACGTTTCTGGGCATTGTTCTGTGCCTGGACAAGGGCCATGCGGACCAGGCTGGCGGTGCCCATGCGCGTACTTGGCAGCCGGCCCGTGTAGGCCTGTTTCGGAATCTCGCCCAGGTTCACGAGAATGCTCGCCGGGAAACGGACCGTCATCTCCTCGGCCGTCCGTCCATGCGTGCGGAAGATTCCGCTTTGCCCGGCGATGACATTGACTCGACCGGGCATGACGTGGACCACGGTGACGCCTTGCTCACACAGGAATTGGAGGAGCGGCTCATGGGGGTTGAACCCATCGAGCACGCGCACATCGGCCTGGTTCGGGTCGCTGTGTTCATCCTGTTCCTGATCGCCCGGGACGTTCAACAGGCCCGTGGTCGGCACGACCGTGTGCGGATCGATGAGGCCGGGCGTGACGTCGGCCGCGGTCAAAACAGGAGTTTGTGCTGGCAGCTGGAGCTGGTTGCGCGGCCCCACATAGCGCAGCTTGCCGTCTTCGATGAGAACGGCGCCATCGGTGATGGTGCCCTGGGCAGCCGTGTGCAAGCGGCCTGCAAAGACCGCCAGCCGAGCTGGGGAGCCCTGGAGAGCCGCGGCCGTTGACGGAACTGCAGGAGCCGGAGTGCGTGGCTGCGCTGGGATCGGCGCGGGCGGTTTCGGCAGCGCGCCAGGATCCGCCAGTGCAAATCCGCCCGCCTGATAAGCCCAATCCTTTGGTTGGGAGCGATCAAAAACGCGGACGCCATCGATGTACGTTTCCAGCACCTGCGTATAGATACTAAACGGAGGCCCAGACAAGACGACAAAATCTGCATCTTTGCCTTTTTCCAGCGAGCCGAGCCGGCCGTCGAGATGGAGCATCTGCGCGGGGTGGAGCGTGAGGGCGCGCAGGGCTGCATCCTCGGACATGCCGCCGCGCATCGCGATGCCGCCGGTACGGAGGAAGAAACGTGATTCGGTGATAAAGTCATCGGTGTTGATGGCCACCTTGACGCCGGCTTTATCGAGGATGGCGGCGTTCTCTTCCAGAAGGGCGGCGGCTTCCAACTTCCCCCCGGGGCTATCGACCAACGTCAAAGACACGGGCACCTTCCGTCGGGCCAGCTCGTCGGCCACCCGATATCCCTCGGTCACGTGGTGCAGCACGATTTCAAAGTCAAATTCCGAGGCGATCCGCAGGGCAGTCATCAGATCGTCGGCCCGGTGCGAATGGAAATGCACCGTGCGTTTGCGTTCGAGCACCTCGACAAGCGGTTCGAGAGCCAGGTCTTTCTCCGGCTGCGGCACATCTTTCCCCGCGGCCGCGGCCTTACGGTAAGCGGCCCATTTCTGCTGATAATCGCGGGCTTTGATAAACTGCTCACGCTGGAGGGCAGCGACTTTCATGCGGGTGCCGGGAGCCTGCGGCGGCACATTCCGGCGGCCCGAGCCATAGCCTTTGGGGTTTTCGCCGTTGGCCATTTTCAGCCCCCCGAGGACCGGCATATCCGCGATGCGCATGGACTCGATGGTTCGGCCGCGGAGCTTGACGTAAACGGTTTGGCCGCCGATCACGTTCCCGCTACCCGGCATGATGTTGGCCGTCGTGATGCCGCCCGCCACGGCCATGCGAATCCCAGGATCCGCCGGATAAATTGCATCGAGGGCACGGAGGGCCGGCTGCGCGGGGCCGGTCATCTCGTTGCCGTCGCCATTGGCGGGGACATGAGGCCGCGGGTAAATGCCGATGTGGGAGTGCGTATCGACCAGGCCCGGGATGACGGTTTTGCCGGTCAGATCATGAACGGTGGCCCGCGACGGGATGGGAACGGCGTCTTCCCGGCCGACGGCCAAGATCTTCCCCCTGTCGGTGATGAGAACACCCTTGTCGATCGGCGGCCCGCCGGCGGTGTAAATGCGGGCCCCGCGGTACACGACCGCTTCCTCCGCCGGCGTGGCCAATCCGCCCGCGAGAGACACCGCAATGGTCAACGCGCCACAGAAAAGCCAATTCATAGGCATTCTCTTCCAGTGAACATTTCGGGATGGCTGTGCATAACCAATCGTCTCAATCGGCTTCGTCCCCCGGTTCGTCTACCGGACAGTGTCCATCATCATGGCACTGGCTCTCCAGGGTGCGCTGCCTGCGAACCAGCGTGGACCTTGCGAAACTCAAGGGCAGATCTCCGCCGCGTCGGCTCCATTCTACGGGAGCCTGTCCATGCCTCACGCCCCCACCGGCACCGTCGGATCCTGACCATCCTCGACCCACACCCAACCATATTGCGTATTGCTGGGAGCCGGGTTCCGGCGATATTCCTCGCGGAGCTGCGTCAGCTTGTCAGTCTTGATAGCCTTGCGGCTCTTGTTCGGATCGACGCCGAACAATTTGGCGGCATTCAATCCGAAGATCTGGTTCTTGATCTCGTCGGTCAGCTCGGGATAGTGGTACTTCTCCATCAGCTCCGGCTTCATCTTCAAGCGCCGCAGCCGTTCAATTTGATGCTGCGGAGTGCCGCCCCAAATCGAGTCGGTGCCCCACAAGATGTGATCTGCTCCGGCGCACTGAATCATCTGTCCCAACATGTGCATGCACAATTCCGGAGAATACTGCGAGGTCATGTTGAACGTGCTGCCCAGCTCGAAATAGATGTTCTTGATCTGGGGATTCCGCTTGAAGATGCGGAAGAGGTCGCTGATCCAGGGGATTTCTTGCGGATCGTTAGTCTTCGGATCTTTAACTTTTTCGCCGCTGCCCATGCCCAGAAGACCAAAGCCACGGAAGCCGGAATGGTACACGATGAAGTTCAAATCCGGCCAATCCTTGGCTGCCTTTTCGAGATCCAGTGGCGTGCACGCTTTTTCGTTGAAGAAGCCAAGTGGCAGCCCCTTATGAACGCACAGGTTCTTGATGCCGAGCTTCTTGGTCCGCTCCCAGAACGGGTAAGCGACCTTTTCATCGTCCATGAACCACGCCTTTTCGCCGATCTCGGCTCCCGTGTACATTTTCCAGGCATCAATCTTCAGCTCCTTGACCTGACGGTCCATCTCTTCGAATTCTTTTGGACCGAGGTTCGGCCGGAGCAAACCGTGCGACAGGACGCGCTGCGAGCCGGCGATGTCGTTGACGAATTTGCGCGTGGCCACCATCTGGTCCGGCGGTAGCGGATTCTTGTCCCAGTCGCGGCTCGGGACGCCGCTGATGATGGCCATCACGGTGTCGCTGTCGAGAAACACTTCCTTGACGTAGTGAGCTCGATTGAGCAGGTCCAGTTTGTCCTCGAAGGTCTTGCCGTCTTGCCGCAACGCCATGAAGAACGACTTCACCTTCTTGCCGTCGGGGGTGTCGTCGTACCATTTGCGGCTGATATCGACATGGTGGGTTTGCACATCGAAGATGAATTGGTCTTTGGGCCATTTCTCGGCGTACGCCTTCTGGTCATCGACCTCGGCGGCGTCCACGGCGAAACAGTCGCCATAAACCTGGTTCAGGGCGAGCAGGGCGGCGGCCATGCCGCTGCCGGTGCGCAGGAACGCGCGCCGGCTCAACCCCTGGCGGCGGGCGGCCTGTTCGCTGATCTGGGCCAGGCGGGCCTCGTATTCTTTCTGTTGTGGCGATTGCGGCGGCGGGATGAACTCTTCGTTGGAGACGATCCGTGCCGGGATCGGCGGAGGCGCTTCGGTTTGGGCGTCCAGATCACATTGGCGTACCCACATGGTAGGGCTCCTTGAACTCGATTTTTTTGATGTTTCTGCGAAGAGAGTCGGTTTTTCTGTCCAATCTCAATATCATCGTCCAGACTGCGAACCATACAATGAACCGCTGTCCCTCCTCGCCACCAGCGCGCGCGAGGGTGAACTTCCTTCTCTTTACGTGTTCTATGGCTGCCGTCGAAATCCACCAGGTCACGAAAACGTTTGGCAGGCACACGGCCGTCAAGGACTTAAGCCTGGCAGTCCCCGCCGGAACCGTCTATGGATTTATCGGTCCGAACGGCTCCGGAAAGACGACCACGCTCCGCATGATCATGCGCATTCTGCACCCGGATTGCGGCGAGATCCGTGTGCTGGGCGAGAACGTCCTGGCCGCGGCCAACGATCGGGTTGGCTACTTGCCGGAAGAGCGGGGGCTGTACAAGCAGATGAAAGTCCGCGATGTGCTCTGCTTCTATGCCGAGCTCAAGGGGTTTCGGGATAACAAGGCCAGCATCGATTCCTGGCTGGAGCGGATGGGACTGGCGGACTGGGCGGACAAAAAAGTCGAGGCCCTGTCCAAGGGCATGTCGCAAAAGGTGCAGTTCATTGCGACGGTCGTGGCCAGGCCGGAGTTGGTCTTGCTGGACGAACCGTTTAGCGGTTTGGACCCGGTCAATGCCGAAGTGCTGCGCGAAGCGGTGCTGGATATCAAGCGCACCGGGGCGACCGTCATTTTCTCGACTCATGATATGGACGTGGCCGAGAAGATGTGCGACTTCATTTTCATGATCTACAAAGGTCAGAAAGTCCTTGATGGAACACTCGAATCGATCCAGGATACGTACGGCAACGACACGCTCCAGGTTCGGCTTGACGACAGCAAGGGTCCACTCAGTGATCTGCCCGGCGTCGTCAAGGTTACGGACTTCGGCCGCTGGCAAGAATTGCGCCTGGCGCGCGGTGCGGACACCCAGCACGTATTGGCCGCGTTGATGGGCCGGGGCAAAGTCCGCCATTTCGAGCTGGCCCGCCCATCGCTGCACGACATCTTTGTCCGCATCGCCCGCCCTGACAAAGAGGAGAACCACCGTGCATAAGATTCGGGTCATTGCCGCCCGCGAATACCAGGCCGCTGTCCGAACTAAGTCCTTCCTGGTTAGCCTCATCCTCATGCCGCTCCTCATGTGTGGGGCGGTCGTGGTGCAAACGATTACTAAACGCCTGGAGGATGCCGGCGAAAAGCGTTTCGCCATCGTTGACCGCACGCCGGGGCAAGCATTATTCCCGGTGATCCAGGCGGCCGCCGAGCAGCGCAACCGGGAAGAGATTTTCGATCGCAACGGCAAACAAGATGAACCGGTCTTTACCGTGGAGCGCATCGCCCCCAGCCCGGACACACCGGAGGCCATCGACCGTCAACGGTATGAGCTCTCCCAGCAGATCCATCACAACGAGTTTTATGGCTTTCTGGAAATAGGGCCCGACGTATTCATCCCCACCCCTACCTCGCCCCGCAGCACAGCCACCGAGCCAGGGCAAACTCCGAATGACCGTGCGGTTTTGCGGTACCAATCCAACAATCCGACTTACGGAGCGTTTCACCGCTGGGTGGAGCGCGTGGTCAACCAGGAGGTCGAGCGGCAACGATGCCTGCGCTCGGGTGTGCCGCCGGAGCAAATCGCCGCCATCGTGCAGCGCGTCCCGCTCTTACCCAAGGGTTTGTCCCAGATGAATGCCGAGGGCAAAATCGAGGATCCGCGGACCGAAAGCCAGGCTGCCCACTTCTTGATGCCGGCTGGCTTGATCATGCTCATGTTCCTGCTGATCATGGTCGGAGCCACGCCCCTCATGCAGGGGGTTGTGGAAGAAAAAATGCAGCGCATTGCCGAGGTATTGCTCGGTTCCGTGCGGCCGTTTGAGCTGATGCTGGGCAAGCTCTTTGGCATGATTGGCGTGTCGCTAACCATCGCGGCCCTGTATCTGGCCGGTGCGTACTGGGCTGCCTACCGCTACGGATTCGCGGAGTATCTACCGGCCTCGCTGCTTTTGTGGTTCATCGTCTACCAGGTGTTGGCCGTGTTGATGTACGGTTCGCTCTTTATCGCCATCGGGGCCGCCTGCACGGACATGAAGGAGACGCAGTCGCTCCTGATGCCCGTGATGATGCTGGCCTGCTTACCGCTCTTCGTGCTCTTGCCGGTGATCGAGAGTCCGAACGGGACGTTTGCCACCGCGATTTCGTTCGTGCCATCCGCCACACCGATGTTGATGGTCTCCCGCCTGGCCGTGCCTCCCGGCATTGCATGGTGGCAGCCGTTCACCGGTGTAGCGGTGGTCTTGCTGGCCACAGCCCTGTGTGTCTACGCTGCCGGGCGGATCTTCCGGGTCGGCATTCTCATGCAAGGCAAAGGGGCCAATTTCGGGCAGCTCATCAAATGGGTTGTTCGTGGATAGAAATCAGGCCGTGCAGCCACGAAGTGGTATTTCCTCTTGTCGCCGCTAGAATGACTGCCCGGCGAGCATCTCCGCCAATTTCCAAGAGCGAATCCATTCCGTAGTCCCTGGGAGAGCTTCCATGACGATACCTGTAGTTCCGGCCGGCAATCCGCCGCCAAGCCCCGCCGTGGTGATCGGACCGCCGATTCGCCCGCCGCGTCACCCCCTCGGCTTGCCGGCCGGCAGCGTCCGGGCCTTGCTCACATTCATGGTTCTCGGCCTCATCTGGGCCTTGTTATTGCTCCCCGAGGAAAAGAATATTCAGATTCCCATCTACCTGTATTACCTGATGTTCCTGATCCTGGGACATTTCTTTGCCGCCCACGGCCACAGCATTTCCGGACCGGCCACCGGACCGGCACCGCCTCTGTATTTGCCGCGCGGAACGCTGCGCACCCTGATCGTCGCCGGCTTTCTCGGCATCCTGGCCTACCGTTATTACTTGCACCAGAATCTCCAAGACCTCTTCAATGTCCGCGAGCCGCTCCTCCAACAGCCGTATCTGCCGCTGGTCATCCTCGCCGGTTTCTTCGTCGGCGTGATGGTGTCGCGGTTATCTGCCCGACGATTCAGGATGGCGCCTTGGTATCAGGACATTTTGGCGTGGGTCGCGCTGCTCGCCACGCTGGGCCTGAGTGCCGAAGTGATTATCCAGCTGATTATCAATCCCAGCGTGGAACCGGAGCATCGGCTCTACCCGTATCAATGGCACCTCGTCCTGTGCGGCATTGTCAGCTTTTATTTCGGTGCTCGTTCTTGACACGGAGTCCGGGACAAGGAAACAATTTCTCCAGCCGGGGCTGCCGAAATTCCTTGCCTTGGAAGCCATCCAACAGGTATGGTAAGTACATCACTGGCTTGGTCCCAAGACTCACGAGCATGGCACGATAATGCCGGATGGCGCCTCAGCCTACGTAGTGGTTCGCCGGGAAGACGGGTTCAGCGATGTGTGCGCGCTGACTGCTGGACAGCGCTACACCTTGGGCCGGGCCACGACGAATCGGATCGTCCTCAAAGATGAACTCTGTAGCCGAGAGCATGCGGAGATTTACTACGCCGACGGCCACTGGCGGCTGCGCGATCTGAATAGCCTCAACGGCACGCGCGTGAATGACACCGCTGTCGAAAACGAATGGGAATTATCTGGGCAGGATGAGATCCACCTTGGCCGAACGCGTTTGATCTTTGTGCACACCTTGGAGGAACTGCCGGACCTGCCGCTGGGCCCCGCCGATTCGGGCGGCGTGGCGATCAAGAAACGACTGGGCCACACCCGCTTCCTCACGCCGATTCCGCCGACAACGGCTTCGGAGTCCACGGCCTCGCCGCATGCCAATCATAACTTGAATCACGAGCTGTCGCTGCTTTACCGCCTAGCCCTGGACATGGGATCGGCCGGGGATATCCAGGAATTGGTCGGCGTCGTTCTCGATGGCCTGCTCGAAGCCACCCCGGCCGACGTGGGCGCCATTTTATCGGTAAAGGAAGGGCCCAAGCTGGAAGTCCTCGACCACCGCCAGCGCGACCCAAGCGGCAAGCCGTACCGTCCGGTCTCCGAGTATGTCAGCAACGAGGTGAGGGAAAGCCGTGAGGCCATCTTGGCCGTCGACATTGCCGGGGATCGCCATCTGAGCAATCGCGAGAGCCTGGCCGACATGGGGGCCACGAGCCTCATTTGTGCGCCCGTGATGTTCCAGGAGAAAGTGCTGGCCCTGATTCATTTGTACTGCACAAAGTCGCAAAAGGGCCTCGATGCTGAGAACCTCGAATTTGCCATGGCCGTCGCCAAGCATCTGGGCGTCGCCATCCACCAGATGAACCGGCAAATGTCGTTGACGGCGGAGAACCGTTCGTTGCGCGATCAGCTGCGCGTGGAAAGCGAGCTGGTCGGTTCGAGCCCGGGCATCAAATCGGTCGAAAGCCAGATTGCCCGGGTTGCCGGCACCAATGCGACCGTCCTCATTCGCGGAGAGAGCGGCTCCGGCAAGGAACTGGTGGCCCGGGCCATCCATTATTCCAGCCCGCGCAAGGACGGTCCGTTCGTCTGTCTTAACTGTGCGGCCCTCACCGAGACGTTGCTGGAGAGCGAGTTGTTCGGTCACGAGAAAGGGGCTTTCACCGGGGCGACGGACAAGAAGATCGGCAAGTTCGAAGCGGCTAACCACGGCACCATCTTCCTCGATGAAATCGGGGAAATGAATATTCTCACGCAAGCCAAGCTACTGCGCGTCTTAGAAGGGCATCCCTTTGAGCGGGTTGGCGGCGGCCAGCAGATCCGCGTCGACGTACGCGTGGTGGCGGCCACCAATCAGCCGCTGGAGCAGGCATTGCAAGCGGGAACCTTTCGGCGTGATCTGTTTTTCCGGCTGCAAGTGGTGGAGATGCGCGTACCGTCGTTGCGTGAACATCGCGCGGACATCCCGATCTTGGCGCAGCATTTTCTCAAGCGGTTCGTCCGCGAGACCGGTCGAAAGATCCGTGACTTCACCCCGGCGGCTATGAAAAAGATGCAGGAATACCATTGGCCGGGAAATGTGCGCGAGCTGCGCAATGTCGTGGAGCGAGCGGTGGCCCTTGGTCTCGGACCGATGATCGACGCCCCAGACATTTGGCTCTCCTCGCTAGAGGCCGGTGGACCGGTGCCCCTGGTCCAGCAGCCCGCGGCGTATGAGCCTTTGCCACTGGAAGAAATCGAAAAGCGGTATATTCTCGAAACCTTGCGGCACACCGACTGGAACAAAAGCCAGGCCGCATCCATTCTGAATATTGAGCGGTCCACACTCGACCGGAAAATCAAGGCCTACGAGCTGAAACGGTAATCGACAACATCCTTCCCTCGATCTCCCTCGTTCTCAAACTCTGTTTGGGAACGGCCTGGCTGGAAACTCCGTTTCTGGTGGGGGCAGCGCGAAATGGAATTTGCGACCGAGGAAAATGCACAGTGACAAACGGAGCGCGAATCAAATTGCCGGACATTCGTCCGCAGCCGGCATGGCAACGGCTTTGAAGCGTTGCAAGACCCCCCGCAGCACCTCGGGGTCCACGGGTTTCACGAAGTGCAAATCGATGCCGGCCTGCTGAGAGCGAAGTTGATCGGCTTGCATGCCATAACCGCTCAGCGCGATGAGCAAGGGCCTTTTTCCCGTGACATGGCTGCGGATCTGCTCAGCAAGCTGCCAGCCATCGAGCTTGGGCAATCCGATGTCCAACAGGATTACGTCGGGCTGCTTTTCGAGGGCCGTTCGCAATGCAGCCGCACCATCGGTGGCAACCTGCACGTCAAAGGTAAACATGCGAAGCAGAATTGCCATGCTATCCGCCGTGTCGGCATCATCTTCAACGATGAGAATTCGCAGCTTGGCTTCACCGTTCGAGCTTTCCAATGGCTCGTCGGCGCGCATGGTGCTTTTCATCTCGTTACTCCGTTGTAACTCAAGATGGCGTACTACCTTGTCAAGGGAGGAACTCCGCAGATCGACGGATAAACATAACTGCATGCCGGGGCGCGTCGGCACAGTCCTCCTGCCCTGTGCTCCCAGTTCTTTTTCAGTGTACATCGGCAACTGGGGTAAATGCAAGCGGAACTCAAAGCCGGGGAGGACTGGACGGGATGCGTGGAAAGGCTCGGGTTGAGCTAATAGCGCACTTCGAGTCCAAAGTTGACGCCCTGGGCCCAGAAATCGCTGCGCTGGAACAGCGGGGCAGGTTGCGCGGGGCCCACCAATTTTCCTGTGCCGCTGTTCCCCAGGACCGCATTTTGGCTCGAGTTGATCGCGTGATTTATCTGGTTGCCCGGCCGAACGACGTCGTCCCAGTACATCAACTCGTAGCCGACGAAGGCGCGGCAACGGGCACTGAGCGGATAGCCCAGTTTCAGTTCCACGGAGGAAAGAACCGTGAACGGATCCGCACTGCGTTGCCCGATGTTGCTCGGCTGAGCGAAGAGTCCGCCGGGGAACGTGCCCGCGCCGGGTGGCGTGAGGGGATTCGGACCGAGTTGGGTAATCGCGCCCTGGACATCGACGACCTGATGGGTTGAGCCCAGGGCGACCTTGCCGGTCAAATCCAGCGAAAAACAATCGCCCTGGATGGCGAGCCGGCTGCCGAGCTGACCGCCAAAGAACTGGTTGTGAGTGAAGAACGCATCGTGAAGGCTGGTCACATTGTCGAAAATCAAGTCGGTCGTCGTGTTATAGATCTGGAGGCTTTCGGTCAGGTCCGCATAACGGAAGCCCGCAAGCAACAGGAGCTCCACGCCGGAATTGCGAATCACGGTAACGATGCCGTTGGCCTCGGCACCCCACAAACGCAGGCTCGTATTCACGACCACATTGCCGCTGAACGATCGGAGCGGATCGGCAATGGGAATGGCCCGTTCCGTACCGACCGTCTCGCTGAAGATAGGAAAGTACAGCGGGGGATTCCCCGCTTTATCCGAGGCCACGGCAAAGTGGTTGGTTTCATGTTCAAGCGCGAAGCCAGTTCCCTCGATGCCGAAGACATCCTCGTCGTCTACCCAGTAACCCGCGCCCAGTCTCCCGCCGGAAAACAAGCGGGAGCTGAGGTTGTGGTCGCCCAGCAAGACCTGCGTACCGGGCTGGCCGATGGCCCCGGCCGTATTCACGGTATTGACCTGATTCGGATCAAACCCGACCCGGGGATCCCCGGTCGTCACGATGGGCACGGGCAACGGCGCCGTTTTCACCCACCACAATAGGTATTCCGCCTGTACCCAGCCGTGGTGCGGCGGAACCGTTTCGACAAGTGTTGGGTTGGCGGCGGGGTCGGGCGGAGTCTTGGCGCCCCCGTTGGCTTCGGTCTTGGGCGATTCGCCCGCCTTGGGCGAATCGTTCGCCGCCGGCTGGGCGAAAAGCGGGGCGGTGCCCACCAACCACACGGCCAAGACGCGAAGCCATCTGTGCCGCACGGTGTGGGTCCTCTGGTTCTTCCGGTTGTTCGACATCTGCGGAATCATCGGAGACATGTCCCGTAGGGTCCGTCCGGGCCTCCTAAAACGTGACCGTGTAACGGACACCAAATATATCTGCCCGAGGATGGGCCGGTTCGGGCAGGAGCCAACGTTCGTAGTTGAACATGAGCAAACTTTGATGCCATAGCTCGATGTTGATTCCGAGGGTCACGCGTTCGACGTTGAAGTTGCCCGTGGGCAAGCTGCTCCCCGATGGGGGCAAAGGACTGTTGTGCCGCTGGGAATCATAGCGCGTCAGGAAACTGACGCGGCACTTCTCCCACGGGCGAGCTTCGGCTTCCAGGTAATAGCCGTAGATCGCTTCCGTAAAGATGGCGGCTCCATTGGCCAGGATTCCGAAGCGGTCGCTTTCGCGGCGGGCAAACTCGGCCTGGAAGCGAAATAGCCTCTTGTAATGGGCCTGCACATCGTACCCAAAAATCGTGTAGTACAGACCGGTGGGGGCCACAGCAGCATTCGGATCATCGAAGCGGCCGGTTGTCACCGACGCCCCGGTGCGGATGTACGGATCGCCTACCGTGACGCGGGCACCGCCGGCAACGCGGTCATTGTTGTCGAACAGGTCCCGGCTTTGCAAAAAGTCGACGCCATTGCCGCTGCCGATCAGGCCGTTGACCAAGTAAGTATCCATGGTCGCGCTGATGGGACCCGTGCCACAATCGCCCAGCGGCACAGCCAGGTTGAAGTTGATCCCTTTGTCCGCGTACGGCATCGGCAACACGGGAAAACTCAGGTCCTGATTGAAGATCCGCTGGCCCATGTTGAAAATCAGCGGCGTCGACACGGTGCGATACAGACTCGGATCCACCTGGGCCGAGAACGCCCCGAAGGGGACCACAAAACGGCCGGCGTCGATCCCACCTTTGATTCCCTTGCAAAAGCATTGGAGGTATTCGGTCAGCTCCACATGGACGGCCGCCTCTACGGGCTCGACCCGACTGATCAATCCGGGTTCCTGCACACCGTGGCAAGTGACGCACAGGGTGGCGCGGACGCTGACAATTTTTCCTTGCCAACTCGCTCCGACCCAGGCCAAGGGACCGAAGCCGGGGTTTTGCAAGTGGTCGTTGCCGCCGCGCCACTGGGGTGACAGGGTGGCGAATGCAGAGAGCGAGGACATTTCAGCGCTGGCCGCCGATGCGGCGGCTGGTACCGTCGGCGCTGCGGCTCCTCCCTCGCTTGGTGCCCCAGTCGCGGCGGGCGTATTGCGGGAAGTCAGGTACACCGCGATCGGTTCGATGTCGCTACTGGGGACATCGGCACCGCGCTTGGCAGCCATGCGTGTGACCGTCGCACGCCAACCGGCAATGTCTTTTGTCCGTTCCAGCGAGCGGGCGGCATCATGACACTTGGTGCAGTCCCGTTCGAAGGCCGCTTGACCGGCGCTGACTACGGCCGGATCAAATTTTGGGGTCGAGCCGGGGGCACCGCTCGCGGCGGCTCCGTTGGCCGGGGCTTCCTTGGGCTTGGTTGGGGTGTTGGGCTCCTGGGCGCTTGGGGCAGGTTCGGGTTTCTGCGTGCCCGCTTCCTGGGCGTGGGCCCAGGAAACGATCGAGCCCAGAAAAAGGAGCACCCATGCCAGGACCGAACAAGGTAAACGTCGCGCCTGCAACCCAATCATCTTGCCTTGTCCTTGCAATTTGACTATTGTCGGTCATGGCTGCGAACAGGGAACACCCCGTGCCGAGTAGTATCGGCAGAACCGATTCCTTCGCTACAACCAGAAATCTTGCCCCATATTGTCACGGGTGACGCATGGATCGCACGGATGCGAGGATCCAACCGCGGGTTACTTTGGCCCATGACTGGCTCACGGGCATGCGCGGCGGCGAGAAGTGCTTGGAAGCGCTATGCCGCCATTGGCCCTCGGCTCCGCTGTATACGCTGCTGCACAAGCGCGGGTCCGTCAGTTCCGCCATTGAACGACGGCCTGTGCACACCAGCTTCCTCCAATGTCTTCCGGCCATCGAGCGGAATTACCGTTACCTCCTGCCGCTCATGCCCGCCGCGGTCGAGGCCTGGCGGCTGCCCGCCTGCGAGTTGGTGGTGAGCTTCAGCCATTGCGTCGCCAAGGCCGTGCATGCGCCGCCCGGGGTCCCCCACGTTTGCTACTGCTTCACACCGATGCGGTACATCTGGCACCAGCGCGAAGCCTATTTCGGCCCTCCGCGTCTGGGCAAATTCGCCGCGGGCATGGCCGATCGCTTGTTCGCCGTGCTGCGCTATTGGGATCGGCAGACCGCCGGGCGCGTCAGCCATTTTGTGGCCATCAGCCAAACGGTGCAGCAGCGGATCGCCGAGTGCTATGGCCGCGCCAGCACCGTGATCTATCCCCCCGTCGATACCGATTTTTTTTCGCCGTCTGCCGTCCAGCGGGAAGAATTCTACCTGGTTGTGTCCGCGTTTGCACCGTACAAGCGTCTGGACCTCGCCATTGCGACGTGCAACCGGTTGCGGCGGCCGCTGGTCATCATTGGGTCGGGGCAGGACGCGGGGCGCCTCCGTGCCCTTGCCGGGCCGACCGTACAATTCTTGGGCTGGCAACCCGACACCGTCGTCCGCGATCACTTCCGTCGCTGCCGGGCCCTGCTCTTTCCCGGTGAAGAGGATTTCGGGATCGTACCGCTCGAAGCCCAGGCCTGTGGTGCGCCCGTCATCGCTTATGGCCACGGGGGCGCCACGGAAACGGTGATCCCCTGGGGAAGCCGGCAGGAGCCGACCGGCCTATGGTTCGAGGAGCACCGCGTCGATTCCCTGGCCGCCAGTTTGGAGGCGTTCGAGTCACACCTCGACGAATGGGACCCCGCCGCAGCGCGGCGGCAGGCACTTCGTTTTAACCACCGCCGATTTGAAGAAGAATTATTCGGCTATCTCGACCAGATTCTGTGCCCGGCCAACACTGCGGCACGGCGCGCGGCATAACTTCCTGCTGTGCGACGGTCGGAGGAATGCGCGCAACGTAAACCAGCGGCCCGCATTGCCGACGGCTGCGGATCATCCTATGACAAGCCAGGACAGGAGCGAGCGCCAGCCGTATCCGTGCCGGTCATCCCAACCGGCGTTCAACGAAAGACGCTTGCAATTCGACCACCGTTGTCGGAAAATCCCGGCAGGGTTTCCCGCGATCTTTGCTACACCACACCACGGAGCATCTCATGAATCGACGAGAAATGTTGACGAGAACCGGGGCCGCAACCCTGGCGCTGGGTCTGGGCCAATTCCCTCGGGGCTGGGCAGCAGGTGCCGACACGCCCAAGCGCCGCATCCTCATGTTCACCCGATCCCAGGGCTTCGAGCACTCAGTGGTCAAGCGCGGCAAGAACAATGAGCTGTCGTTGGCCGAGCGCATCGTGAAGGACCTGGGCGCAAAGCACGGCTTCGAAGTGACCTGCACCAAGGATGGCCGCGAATTCCTGCCTGAATCGATCGCCAAGTACGATGGCTTCCTGTTCGAAACGACGGGCGATCTCACCAAGGAGGGCGGCGACAAACAGCCGCCCATGCCGGTCGAAGGCAAACGGGCCCTACTTCAGGCGATTGCGGACGGCAAGGGCTTCGTCGGCAGCCACTGCGCTAGCGACACGTTCCACAGTCCGGGCGGAAAGTCGGTGAACCAGGAACCTGCACAGATCGACCCCTACATCGCAATGCTCGGCGGTGAATTCATCATTCATGGCGCGCAGCAAAAAGCCCGGATGCGCGTCATTGATCCGTCGTTTCCCGGTGCCAAGGGGCTGACCGACTTCCAGCTCCTCGAGGAATGGTACGCCCTGAAGAATTTCGCACCGGATCTCCACGTGATTTTGGCCGAGGACAACGAGGGCATGAAGGGACCAATGTACCAGCGCCCGGACTTTCCCGCCACCTGGGCCCGCCGCCATCACAAAGGCCGGGTGTTCTACACCTCAATGGGGCATCGCGAGGATGTGTGGGAAAGCGAGAGATTCCATAGTTTACTTCTGGGCGGCCTCGCCTGGGCTGTCGGCAACGTCGAAGCCGACGTCACGCCGAATTTCCAGAAGGCGACGCCCCAGGCGACGCAATTGCCCAAGCAGTAGTTTCGTTCGTTTTCAGCGACAGAGACGGCAACTGTCGCCCATACCATCAACCAGGAGTGACCGACATGGCACAGCGATTTGTGGGTTGGGCCGTTCTTCTATCCGGCCTGGCCCTGCTGCCGGCCTTGGGACGGCCTGCGGCTGCGGATGACAAAGACAGCAAGGGCTGGGTGCAGCTGTTCAACGGCAAGGACCTGACGGGCTGGAAGCTCTATCCCCAGCCGAACCCGGGACAGATTCAGGAGATCATCAAGAAAGAGGAAGGCGGCAAGGTCATCGCCTACTATGGCAAGCTCAAAAAAGGCGGCCAGGAAGTGCCCCTCTGGCGCGTGGAAGATGGCCTGCTTGTCGGCAGCGGTCCCCATAGCCATCTTTTCAGTGAGCGAGGGGACTATGAGAATTTCCGGTACCGCGTGGAGGCGATGATCAACGACAAGGGGAACAGCGGGCAGTATTTCCGCACGCAGTTTGGCCCCGATTTTCCCAAGGGATACGAGGCGCAAATCAACGCCACCCATAGCGATCCGATTCGGACCGGCAGCCTGTACTTCCCGAGGATCAAGGAACTGCTCGTCATGAACACGGCTCCGCACAAGCCGAACGAGTGGTTCACGCAGGAAGTCGTTGCCGTCGGCGATCACATTGTCATCAAGGTCAACGGCAAAACAACGGTTGATTGGAAGGATCCGGAGAACCGGTACAAGAAGGGCCACTTCGCCCTACAGGGGCATGACCCTGGCACGGTCGTGAAGTTCAAGAAGGTCGAGGTTCAGGAGTTACCCGCCACGGCAAAGCAATGACAGACCATTGGGGCGGGCATACTTGTTTAGAAACATGAAAAAAGGTGTCTGGAACTTTGCAGTGTAGAGTTCCAGACACCTTTTTTCGTGTTTCTTATGTACAGTCCCGCTGAATGTGTCCGTGTTTGTTTCGCGGCAGTGCGCAGAACCGCGCGGGGCGCATCCGTACGCGGTTCGGCGCACCGCCGTTAAACGGACCCAACCAACCGAATCATGGATCAGAGCATCGTTTGCAGGTCATCATCGTTCAATTGGACGCGCAGCTCGCAACCGTGGATCCACTGGCCCTCGGAATCGCGCTGGACATGAACCACCCGGACTTGGAGATAGCGGGACGGCTCACCGTTCTCGCTCGGCATCTCGATGACGAGAGGGGTCCCTGGCTGGAAACGGCGTGCCAGCGATATTTTGATTCCCCCACATGAGACATCGACGATTACACCTGGCCAGGCCGACTCCGGTTCAGTCGCGGTGTCGGCGGCGACGGGTTGACAGATGCCATCGATCGTGGCGGGAAAGCGTGCCCAGATGCGGCGCTCCCCACCGGTAACTGATTTGGCAAGTTGCGCTGGGCAGAGAAGATTCTGTTCCGACATGTTGGCCTCTTTCCTCTAATCTTTTCCGTTCCGCTATCGAGCGCTCCAAATTTAGACTGCGCCGTGTGCCGAGTCAAATGGCCCGGTGCAACCGGTCTGTACTCGTCCAGGCAGAAGCGCATTGCCGCGCAAGCCCACAGCTCTCGTTCCGAAACTCTGCTTGGGCACGAGAATAAACGAGAATTAGGCCAGGCCACACGCCTGCCGGTAGCAATGGTCAAAGAGCAGCTCCCATTCCCGCTGCTGGATTTGCTGGCATAGATGCGTGTGCGGCAGCCGGCCCTGCAGGCAGCCCTCACACAGATCGATGAAGGCGAACGGGTCCCATTCGGATGGGGAGGTCAGAAAACTGGCCGGCGGCGCGAGTTCGACCGAGTCCGCCAGCTGGACAGCATCAGCTTGCAGCGGAACGAAGATCGGATGCTTGCCGACGCGGCGAAACCAGTACTTGGCATTGCCGAAATCCGGCTCGCGCCGGTGCATGATGCCGTGCCAGTAACTGCCGGTGGGATTTTCGATCCCCTGGCTGAGGCTGTGCGCTTCATCGAGGTGATCGTGATGGAGCCACAGGCCGGCCACACACGCCTGGGCCATGTCCAGATCCCGGATGGAGTAAGGCGTGAACGCTCGCTCCAGATTTGTCGCCAGGGTGGCCAGATTGGCGGGAACAGGTTGGGCCGGGTGGCCGGGCCCGAGTGGGCTCAGCCAATCTTTTCGCAGAATCTGGGCGAGGAGGGGGCCATAGGATTGCGCGTTGAAGTCAGCCATGACAGCGGTGCTTCTGAATGGAGTTCCGGCATGTGGGCGCGGATGCCGGAATGATCGGCACCCGCGCCCACTGTTGACTCGATGCCGGAGGGAATTCGTTAGGCTTTACCCAATGCGGCCCGGGCGCGGTCGACCAGGCCCGTATCCCGGTCGCCGGAGCCCTTGAGATTGAACATGCTCGTCGCCAAATACCGGGCGCGCCACGGACCGGTCGCATGGTAGTAGTCTTCCAGCGCGGCCGAGCTGAACTTGTAATCGTGGGAATCGTTGCCCTTGCTGAAAATGAGCCGCCGGGCCGCGGTTAACAGCATCTCCGGTCGAACGGCGGGGTTTTCGAGGAGCGCCAACGTTTTCCGGGCCGCCAACACCCGATCTTTGCTGATGTCCGCGAGGATTTCCGCGATTGCTTCCGGACCGGCTTTCACTTCTGCTTTTTGCAGCGTGTCGATGTGCATCTCTTCGCGCAGCTTTCCACGCCCGAGCATGGCTTTGCGGAAGAGGGTCAGGAACGCGGGCGCCTGCAGCAACAGCAATCGCCGGGTCTCATCATTCGCGATCGTCTGGTAGCCTTGGTGCAAGGCGTTGACCGATGTCACGCAATGAATGCCGACGATGCCCGGCTGCTGCATGATGAGCTCGCCGGCTTTGAGGAATAGGGCGTCCCATAGAGAAGCAGGGCTGACGCCTCGGTTCAGCAGCTCCACGACATGGTCACACGCCTCGCTGGCCGAGGCGGTGCGGAGGGTTTTGAGGAGTTCCGTGGTCGCCTGGGGCGTGACCGTACCCTGTTTCCAATCCCCGCGGATGCGGCCGGCTCGTTCGAGGTTCTCCCGCCAGGGCCGATCCGGTTCGGCATCACGGCGTGCGGGGTTCTCGCCTTCGTGTTCCAGCAGGGCGTACGCCAAGGAACGCAGCACCGGCTCTGCATGGCGCCAACCAATCGTTTGCAGCGTCCGCCACGAGTTGGCGACATAAATTGCCTTGTGGCCAATGTCGCGGAAGTCACGGGCCCCGTACCGCCACAAAATCTCGAGGATCTGATCAGCCCCGGCATTGCGTACCAGTGAAACGACCGCCCGATCAGCGCCCTCCTCATCCCAGTTGTCCATCGCCTCCATGAAGCGTTTTTCGGCATGGGCACCCGAAGGGAGCTTGGCTTCCTCGACGGGGGCCATGACCCAGTTACCCTGCCGTTCGTTATCGGCCTGGGATTTTTTGAAATTGTCAAGCGCCCAAAACAGCGGCAGCCAGCGATCGCTGTCCGGAGCGGCCAGGCTAGCC
>DATGIQ010000214.1:0-9747 GCA_035295665.1 Gemmataceae bacterium
CAACGCCTTGCTTAGCGTCCTCGATACCACCAGCGCCAGTGATCTCAGCATCACGCTGGGGGACAATGCACAAGGAGTGACGGTGAAGGCAAGCAGTGTCGCCAGCCTGAACCTCTTGCAGACGGGGAGCACCGGCAATCCCTCCTTCGACCTGGAAGACGATAGCATCCGCACCAACCTCACCCTCACCGCTGGAGCGGGAAATAATACCATCGTGCTTTCCCATCTCCAGATTGGGGTCCAGCTCCTGGTCTATCTCGGAGCCGGCAAGAACACTCTCACCGCCGATCACGTCACAGCGATCTTTGGCACCATCGATGGCGGCATGGGGGGCAACAATACTTACATCGACGGCGGCGGCAATGCCGGCTACGTGGTGTTCCATTTCCTGGGCCATTAAGGAGGGCCCTCTCGAGAGAGCGAATGACGATTGGCGTCCAGCGAAAGCTGAAGAATTGCTGGCGTCGCTCCGGCTGGGACGTTACCATCAAGGACGCGCGTGGTCTCCCCCCGCCAACGCGGCCATCCCCGATGTAACCGGATGAGCGGCGGTTCCGTTGCCGACTTAATCAAGACGCTTGGCGACCTGCAACTTTTGCAGCCGGCACAGCTCAAGGAACTAACGCGCACCGTGCCAGCCAATTCGCCTGAACGCCGCGCCGTGGCCAAGATGCTGCTCCAGCGCGGCTGGCTGACGGCTTATCAAATTCACCAACTGGGGCAGGGCCGCGGAGAAGAGCTCGCGCTGGGCCGCTATGTGCTCCTGGAGCAGCTCGGCGAAGGGAGCATGGGTCGGGTCTTCAAAGCCCGGCACCGCGACCTGAACCGTCTCGTTGCCGTCAAGATTCTCCGCGAAGAACGATGGGCCAAACCGGCCGCCGTGCGCCGATTTTATCGTGAAATCCAGGCAGCGGCGCAGCTTTGCCACCCCAACATCGTCCTCGTCTATGATGCCGATCAGGTGAAGAAAAAGATCTTCTTCGCGATGGAATACATCGATGGCATCGACCTGCATCAGCTGGTCAAGCAGTCCGGGCCGCTGCCGGTGGCGCTGGCATGCGAATACATCCGACAGGCGGCTTGGGGCTTGCAGCATGCCTTTGAGCATGGTTTGGTCCACCGCGACATTAAACCGGCCAACTTGCGCGTGACGCTTGCACCGCCATCTCCCGCGGGAAGCCAGACCGAGCAAGTCGTCAAGATCCTTGATCTCGGTTCAGCGTACTGGACATGGTCCGCGGAGAACGATTTATCCGACACGGACGTTACCGAGGAGGAAATGATCCTTGGCACGGTCGATTATATCGCACCGGAGCAGGCCAAAGACTCCCGCAATGTCGATATCCGTACGGACATGTATAGCCTGGGCTGTACGTTCTACTATCTGCTGACCGGCCGGCCGCCGTTCCCCGAGGGCTCGGCCATGGAAAAACTTTTGAAACATCAGACCGAAAACCCGGTTCCGCTTGGTTTTCTCCGGCCGGATGTGCCGCGCGAGATTAGCGCCGTGGTGGATAAGCTCCTGTGCAAACGAGCTGCCGACCGCTACCAAACACCGGCAGAGCTGGCCGAAGCACTGTCGTCTCGGATGCCACCAGATATCAGCCAATCGCCGGATAGCTGGGCTGACATCGTTACCCCGCCAGCCACCGATCCACACTGGGCCGGTCAACCGCGTGGGAACGTATGGAAAAAGGAGCGGCTTTGGCTGGCTGCGGTGCTTGCACTCTTGTTCGTGGCCGGCTTACTCATCCTGGTGGTTTTCCCACCGGATCCATGAATCCCCTAGCTTACGCCGTTCGGTAGCATGCACGCGGAGAGTGCCATTTTCATTCGGCCACAAGTACGGTATCCCATTCGCAGCCCCGCCCATCTGTGCTAAAATGAGGGAAAAGGAATGCATTATGCCGCCTGCGACGGCGCGTTTGCCTGCTCTCCATAGCCTCACAGACTTGACGCGAATCGTGCAGACAACCGAGGGGTTTGGTCCCCTCGTTGCTGCTCTGAAACGTGCTCAGGGAGCGTCCGTCGATGGTACCTGGGGCTCCTCCAATGCCCTGGTTGCCGCCGCGCTTGGACAGCATGCGCCTCACTCGCTGCTTGTGGTCATTGCCCATCCTCGCGACCTTGATAGCTGGGCCGAAGACCTCGCCAGCTTCGCTGGTCTGCGCCCCACCGTATTCCCGGCCTGGGACAACCGCCCCGGCGAGGCCACGCTCCTCGATGAAGTGGCCAGTCAACGTCTGCGAGTCCTCAAACAGCTGGAGAGCGATTCGCCGCCGCGCTACGTGGTGACCACCATCCAGGCGTTAATCCAACCCGTTCCCGACCGCGCTCGGTTGGCCCAGCACCGCCGGCTGCTGCACGTGAGCGATTCGATCGATCCCGATGCGCTGGCTGCCTGGCTCGTCGACCGTGGGTTTCGGCGCACCGAAGCGGTTGAGCTGCCCGGTGAGTTCAGTCGCCGTGGTGGCATCGTGGACATTTTTTCTGCTGACGCCGAAACACCCTACCGGCTGGAGTTTTTCGGCGACGAAATCGAATCGATCCGCCAATTCTCGCCCCACAACCAGCGCAGCCTTCGCCAGCTCCAAACCGTCGAGTTGCTGGGGACCGGTGGTGGAGAAGACAAGGAGAAGGGAAGACAGGAAGACGGAAAGACGCCCCCCGAAACCGGGCACTTGTGCGATTACCTTCCTGCGGATGCGTGGACGGTCCTGGTCGAGCCCAGCGACTTGCAAGAACAAGGCAAACACTACCTCGAACGGGTCGCCGATCCGCGTGGCTTGTTTTCCGTGGCGGGGGTCTTTCAACAGCTACTGCGGTTCCCGAGTGTTCAAGAATCCGCGCTGCCGGCCGCCACCGTGGAAACAGTCTGTCATCTCCGTGTCGAATCAGTCGAGCGCTTCGGTGGCGACATCTCCAAGCTCCGCGACGAACTGGATGGCGCGGTGGGTGGGGATCAGGTCTTGATCGCTTGCCACAATGAAGCCGAGTGTAAGCGCCTGGGCGAAGTGCTGGCGGCGGGACAGTTGGCACAATCCGATCGGCTGCGGCTGGTCACGGGCCACGTCCGCGCCGGCTTTCGCATGGTGGACACCGACATCGTTGTCCTCAGCGATCACGAGCTGTTTCATCGCGACGAAGCCCGCCAGGTCCTGCCGCGCCGGCGTTTGGAATCGCGTGCCATCGACAGCTTCCTCGATCTGGCGGAAGGCGATCTCGTCGTCCACGTCACTCACGGCATCGCCCGCTTCCGCGGCATGCAGGTCCTGGAGAACAATGGCCGGTCCGAAGAACATTTGATTCTGGAATTCCGCGAAGGGACCCGTGTCTTTGTGCCGGCGTCGAAGATTGACCTGGTGCAGAAATACATCGGCGGGGCACGCACCGAACCGGAGCTTTCCAAGCTTGGTGGCACAGCCTGGCAGCGGAAGAAGGAAAAAGTTGAATCGGCAGTGCTCGATTTGGCCAGCGAAATGATCGAGCTCCAGGCCCTCCGCGAAGCCAAGCCGGGGATTGCCCTGCCGCCTGATACGGAGTGGCAAGGGGAGTTCGAGGCGGCCTTCCCCTATCAGGAGACGCCCGACCAATTGACGACCCTGACGGAGATCAAGCGCGACATGCAGCGGCCGCGGCCGATGGATCGGCTCATCTGCGGGGACGTGGGCTACGGCAAGACCGAGCTGGCCATCCGGGCTGCGTTCAAGACGATCGACAACGGCCGCCAGGTGGCCGTGCTCGTGCCCACCACCGTGCTGGCCGAGCAGCATTATCGCACCTTCAGCGAGCGCTTGGCCGAATATCCCTTCCTGGTGGAGAGCATCAGCCGCTTCCGCACCCACGGCGAGCAGAAGCGCATCCTGGAACGGCTGGCCCAGGGCGGCGTCGACATCATCATTGGTACCCATCGGCTGGTCAGTGCGGACGTTTCGTTCAAGGATCTCGGCCTGGTTATCATCGACGAAGAGCAACGCTTCGGCGTCGAGCACAAAGAGCGGCTCAAACGATTGCGGCAAACGGTGGACGTGCTCACGATGACGGCGACGCCGATCCCGCGCACCCTGCACCTGGCCCTGCTCGGGATCCGCGACATCAGCAACCTGGAAACACCGCCGGCCGACCGCTTGGCAATCGAGACGCGCATCATCCGTTTCGATCCCGAGCTGATTCGCCATGCGGTGCTGCGGGAGCTCAACCGCGACGGCCAGGTCTACTTTGTCCACAACCGGGTTTACAACATCAAGGAGGTAGCGAATCGGCTCCAGAGTATCGTCCCCGAGGCACGCCTCACGGTGGCACATGGGCAGATGCCGGAACACGAGCTGGAACAGGCCATGGTCCGCTTTGTCCGCCGCGAGTCGGATATTCTCGTGGCAACGACGATCATCGAGAGCGGACTGGACATCCCGAATGCAAACACCATTTTTATCAATCAAGCCGACAATTACGGACTGGCCGACCTGCATCAACTCCGTGGCCGGGTGGGCCGCTACAAGCACCGGGCCTACGCTTACCTGTTGCTGGACGGGGAACGGGGCGTCACGCCCAACGCAGCCCGGCGGTTGAAGGCGATTGAGGAATTCACCGAGCTGGGTGCGGGCTTCAAGATCGCCATGCGCGATCTCGAAATCCGGGGCGCCGGCAATATCCTGGGCACGCAGCAAAGCGGCCACATTGCCGCGATTGGCTATGAGATGTATTGTCAGCTTCTGGAGAACGCGGTACGGCGGCTCAAAAACCAACCGCTGCGAACTCCGCTGGATGTGACCGTTGATCTCCCCTGGCCGGCCTATCTTCCGCGGGACTACGTTACCGGCCAACGGCTGCGCATCGAGGTGTATCGGCGGCTGGCGCGAGTGCGGCGGCTGGAACGGCTGGAGGATTTCCGTCAGGAAATCCGTGATCGCTTCGGCCCCTTGCCCGAGACGGCGGAATGGCTGCTCCGCTTGGCTGAGGTGCGCTTGCTGGCCGCGCGCTGGCAAATCGCCGGCCTTCACCTGGAGGAAGTCCTCGACAAGAGTACCGGCACGCGCGATTTGGTGTTCCGCTACCACGGCCCGCGCCGCATTCGACGCCTGGCCGACCGTGCCAACGGCCGGCTACGCATCGTGGATGAGGCCACCGCGTATTTTCGCTTGGCGCCGGCCGAAACCGAGCCGGAGCCGTTGTATGCCTGTCTCAAAAACCTCTTGCGTCCCTCGGCAGAGTCGGTATAGTCCGCTCCCCCATGCAGAGGCGAAATGGGTCCAGCATCTGGAGGGATGGGAATGTTGCGCATCTTTCCTGGCGTGTGCCATCCCCCGGAAGGCGCACGGAGGCTCCTGATTCCGTGTGTCGTGTCCGGCTTCGCCGCGGCCGTTTGTGGCCTCCTGGGTTGCAGCACGCATTCGCTGAATCTGGCGGAGCAAAGCGCCCGGCCCAAGGAGAACACAACCAGCCTCGTCTCCTCCACATCCCTAAGCTCGGCTCCCGCGGCTAGCGTGGCGACGGCAGCGAATGCGCCGTCAGATTCCGCGCCCCTGAATGTCTCCCGGCTTCAGAAGCCCGACGGCGATTCGCCCAAGCCGGCTGCCGGCCGTTCAACCCTTGACCTGGCAACGTATCAAACGCCGCCCCCCAGTAGGGGCGAAGTGGCCGCGCGCGTCCGCGCCACGGTCAACGGCACGCCGATCCTGGATGAGGAGGTGCGCGAAGCCATTTACCCCTACCTGATGGCGACGCAGAACCTTCCCGAACCGGAACGCAGCCAGCGCCGCAAAGACGTCTTCGAAAAGGAACTCAAGCAGCTCATTGAGCGGGAAATCATCCTTCAAGATATGTTCGCGAAGCTCAAGGATAAAAAACCGGTCCTCGACAAATTGAAAGAGGCAGCAAGCAAGGAGTTCGACAAGAAGTTGAACGAGACCCGCAAGACCGTGAAGTTCAAGACCGATGAGGAGGTGAAGGCCTTCTTCCGTATGCAAGGTCTCACCCTGGAAGGGGTACGCCGGCAAGTCGAGCGCAACTTCATGGCTATGGAGTACATGCGGAACCGAATCTTTCCGTCCATCCAGCGTATCGGCCCCGAGCAGATCCGTGAATATTACGATGGCCATCCCGAAGAATTCCAGGTGGCCGATGGCGTCACCTGGCAAGACATCTTTCTCGACGCCAGCAGGTATTCCAACCGCGAGGCGGCCCGCCAGTTTGCCGCCCAGCTCATCGCCAGGGCCCGAGCGGGAGAAGATTTTCGGCAGCTCGTGACCCAGTACGATCAGGGCAACAGCTCGTATTTGAATGGCGAAGGCTACGGGCATCACCGCGGCGAGATCAAACCACCCGAAGCGGAACCCATCCTCTTCCAGATGCGAGAAGGGGACATGAAGTTGGTGGAGCTAACCAACGGCTTCCATGTCGTCCGCCTGGTCAAGCGGGAACATGCCGGCCTCAAGCCGTTCGATGAGAAGACGCAAACGGCTATTAGCAACAAGCTCCAAGGGCAAGCCTGGGAGCGCGAATACCAACGAATCCTGCGCGAGTTGAAGCGAAAGGCTTCGATCGAAATCTCCGCCAACCCACAGTAGGGTGGAAAGGATAGAGGATTGCCGGCGTGCCATCCTCTATCCTCTCTCCTTGATCTTTCACTCCGATGCTGAAGCCACCGGCGCGGCGCTCGAAGTAGCGGGAGCTTCTGCCTGGCCGAGCAGGGTCTTGATGCTCTTGCGGAACTGATCAAATTGGCTCTGGATGGAATCGCGTTCGCTGGTACGGACGGCCAGCTGTTGGCGAAGCTCATCGCGTTCCTTGACGGCAGCTTGCAACTGTTCTACCTGCTGGCCGAGCTGAGTCCGTTCTTGTTCGGCCACCGTCAACTGCTTGCGGAGCTGCTCCCGGACTGCGACGACGGCCTTGAAATCGTCTTCGAGCTTGGCGATCTTGGTCTCGAGGACACGGATCCGCTCAGCGCTCGCATGTCCATTGGTTGCTCCCTGGGCACAGCCCCATAAACCCAAACAAGCGACAACCAGCACGCTGAGTGCCTTCTGGGCTTGGCTCATCATGATTCTCCTTCAAGAGGGCCGTGAGCGGACAGCGATCCCTGGCCGTTTGCCTCGGCCCAATACTACGTTTGTTCCAGAATGGGATGAAACATCCGGCGAAGGATAGTGGAGTGCCGATCGGGCATCCTGCGCCGCTTACCCAACTACCGTGACTCGCCAGATATTATTTCGGCAGAAGAGTTCCCGGAACTTTACCTAGTTACGCCAGCCTACGTGATCGGAAAGGTGCCGCGGCCGCCGATGGGCGATCATGGACTGGCCGAGTTGCTCGGAGCAAGCTTCGACCGGAGGTGGAAGCTCGGAAATCCTAACTGAGTGGCCGGCTCAACGTACGGGCAGTGGGAGTGGTATTCGTAGAAACTGTCGGAGTAAGGCGGAGGGGCCTCCGGAGGTGCGTGCCAGTGGAAGCGGAGATGAGCACAAAGATTCCACAGGATCGGGAAGTTGTAATGGCAGGGGGCATAGCTGCTGCCGGGACAATCGCAGGGAGCATCGCCACGGCTGGCGGCCGGTACGAAAAGTCCGACTGCGAGAACCAACGCCGCCCACCCCCCGAACCACTTCCCGGGCATGAGTCCGTGCCTCCATGCAGTGTTGCCCTGATTGGCCCCGTATCCCTCATCGGTCAAGGAGTGCTGGCCGCTTTGCGCCGATGGTAGGTGGTCCGCGCCCAGACATGCGGCAGAGCCATTAAATGTGTGCCAATCGTCAGATTCCGGACTGCAGGACGGCACCAGGCCGAGCCAGAGTGATTGGCTGTCGTAGAATAAACCGCTGACCAATCGTCAACTGCGTGGAAATCGCTTCCCCCGAGTGATAGGACTGGGCATGGCAGAACAATACATCTTCACCATCGAACACCTGACCAAGGCCTACGGCAAACGCGAGGTCCTGAAGAACATTTGGCTCGCCTTTTATCCCGGCGCCAAGATCGGCGTCCTCGGCAGCAACGGCGCCGGGAAAAGCACCCTGCTGCGGATCATGGCTCTGGTGGAGAAGGAGTTTTTCGGCACGGTTCGGTCGGCGGACGGAATCACCATTGGCTACGTGCCGCAGGAACCGCGGCTCGACGACACCAAGGATGTCAAGGGAAACGTGGAGGAAGCGGTGGCATCCACCCGCGCTCTCTTGCAGCGTTACGAGGATCTGAGTGCCAAGCTGGCCGAGCCGCTGGAGCCGGAGGTGATGGAAAAAGTTCTTGAAGACTTGAGCCGAACCCAGGACGCCATCGAGGCGGCCAACGCCTGGGAACTGGAGCGACACCTCGAGATTGCGATGGATGCAATGCGCCTGCCACCGGGGGATGCGGCCGTATCGACGCTTTCCGGCGGTGAGCGCCGCCGGGTCGCCCTGTGCAAGATCCTCCTCCAGCGTCCGAATTTGCTCCTCCTGGATGAGCCCACGAACCATCTCGACGCCGAATCTGTCGCCTGGCTGGAGCGCCATCTGCAGGACTATCCAGGCACGGTCGTCGCTGTGACGCATGACCGCTATTTTCTGGACAACGTGGCCCAATGGATTCTCGAGCTAGATCGGGGCCACGGAATTCCGTGGAAGGGAAATTATTCCTCCTGGTTGGAACAGAAAGAACAGCGCCTGGCCAAGGAGGAGAAGCAGGAATCGGCCCGGCGGAAGTCGCTGGTCCGGGAGCTGGAATGGGCCCGGATGGCTCCGCGTGCCCGTGTCGCCAAGAGCAAGGCCCGCCTGAATCAGTACGAAAAACTAGCCGCCCAGGAATACGAAGAGCGCGAGGACGAGCTGGTGTTGCAAATCCCACCCGGTCCGCATCTGGGCGACCTGGTAGTGCGGGCCGAGCATGTTCGGAAAGGCTTCGGCAGCAATCTGCTGATGGAAGATCTCAACTTCGATCTGCCGCGCGGTGGCATCGTCGGCATCATTGGGGCCAACGGCGCCGGCAAGACGACGCTCTTCCGCATGATCGTCGGCCAGGAAAAGCCGGACGCGGGGAGCTGGCGCGTCGGCGACACCGTCGTGCCGGCCTACGTCGATCAAAATCGGGACACGCTGGATAGCGCCAAGACGGTCTTTGAAGAAATCACCGGGGGCGCGGAATACCTGATGCTGGGGAAGCGGCGCGTGGCTTCGCGGGGTTACGTCGCCCGCTTCAACTTCAAGGGGCCCGACCAGCAGCGTAAAGTGGGCGAGCTTTCCGGCGGCGAACGCAACCGGGTGCACCTGGCAAAGCTGCTGCGCGGAGGTGGCAATTTGCTCCTGCTGGACGAGCCGACCAATGATCTGGACGTCGACACGCTCCGAGCGTTGGAGGAAGCACTCTTGAACTTCGGCGGCTGTGCAGTGGTGATCAGCCACGATCGCTGGTTCCTCGACCGGATTGCCACGCACATTTTGGCCTTCGAGGGGGATAGCAAGACGGTCTGGTGCGAGGGGAATTATCAGACCTACGAGGCGCAGCGACGGCAACGGCTGGGCGAGGAGGCCGTGCAGCCGCACCGGTTGCGATATAAGAAGCTGACCCGCTCGTGACCGGCTCGCACCGAAGTCAGACACACCGCGTTGTTCTTTCCCTGCAAGGCCGGGTAGCCTCCGCGTTGGAAATATGGGTGCCGCACGCTAGCAACGTCGTATCGCTAGGTCAGCTGGGCATTTGCCTGGTCGGCCACTCTGACGAACAAACAACTGCCACCAAGCCGTCGTGGAAGGAAAGACCAGGCTCCGCACAATG
>DATGIQ010000215.1:0-5625 GCA_035295665.1 Gemmataceae bacterium
AGAGGCTATTCCGGAACGTGACCCAGCCTACCGTTTGCCCGTTGGAACAAGCTACGGGGCGACGACGGTTGAGGTTGTGTCCCCGGAGGTGCGCCGGGAGCTGGCACGCCGACTCCAGGAGCTTGGCATGAGCCCTGCCAGAGCGGCGTTCGTAGCCAGCTTGTGATCATGGGTTGCGGGGCGAAAAAAAATCTGCCCGCTGTCGATTTCCGGCGTTGCCAAACGACTACTACGTGGGAAGAGCAAATCTCCCTCAAGAATGAGGTCAACGCGATGAAGTTCATTTGCCTGGGATTCCAGGACGAGTCCAGCGGGACCAAGATGTCCCAAAGCGAACGTAAGTTCTTCATGGAGCAATGTTTCGCGTATGATGCCGAGCTCCGCCGGGGCGGGCATTTCCTGGGCGGAGAAGCCCTCCAGCCGGCCCGGAATGCCGCAACCGTGCGTTGCCAAAGTGAGAAGGTTATGGTAACCGATGGTCCCTACGCCGAGACTAAAGAGCAACTGGGCGGCATTCTGTTCCTGGAAGCCAGGGACCTCGATCAGGCGATCCAGCGAATGGCCCAGCATCCCGGAGTTCGCACTGGTGGATTCGAGATCCGTCCCGCCAATGAAGAGATCAATGCCTGGATCGCAGCCAGGAAACCATCGCCGACCTCACCGAACCATAGAGAAGCTGAATTCCTTCTCAAACAAAGGAGTAATCGATGAGCAAGGTGCGAGTGCTTGTGGGGACACGCAAGGGCGCATTCATTTTGACATCGGATGGCAAGCGCCAAAAATGGGACATCAGCGGTCCCCACTTCGCAGGCTGGGAGATTTACCATCTGAAGGGGTCGTCCGTCGACCCGAACCGGCTGTATGCGTCGCAGAGCAGTGGCTGGTTCGGGCAGATCATCCAGCGCTCCGACGACGGCGGCAAAACCTGGCACCAGCCGGGCACGCCAGCGGGCGCGCCGATGATGACTCCGGAAGGGATGCCGAAAGCAGAGAGCAACAAGTTCGTTTACGATACTTCCCCGGAAACCGGCAAGCCGCTCACCACGCACCAATGGTACGACGGTACGCAACACCCCTGGGAGTTCAAACGCGTCTGGCATCTCGAACCGTCGCTGAGCGACCCCGAAACCGTTTACGCCGGCGTCGAAGACGCTGCGCTGTTCCGCTCCACCGACGGCGGCAAAAACTGGCATGAGCTAGCCGGCCTGCGCGACGCTCACGGGTCCAAATGGTCGCCCGGCGCCGGCGGCATGGGGCTGCACACCATTCTCCTCGATTCCACCAATCCCCGTCGCCTGTACATCGCCATCTCTGCCGCGGGCGCCTTCCGGACCGAGGACGGCGGCAAGACGTGGAAGCCGATCAATCGGGGATTGCACTCGCAATACATCCCGAATCCGACCGCCGAGGTGGGCCACTGCGTGCACCACATCGCCATGCATCGCTCGCGCCCGCATGTGTTATTCATGCAGAAGCATTGGGACATCATGCGCAGCGACGACGCCGGCGATTCCTGGCACGAGGTCAGCGGCAACCTACCCACCGATTTCGGGTTCCCGATCGAGGTCCACGCGCACGAGCCGGAGACCATCTATGTCGTCCCGATCAAGAGCGACTCGGAGCACTATGTGGCGGACGGAAAGTTGCGCGTCTTCCGTAGCCGTACGGGCGGGAACGAGTGGGAAGCCCTCACCAAGGGTCTGCCCCAGGAGAACTGCTACGTCAACGTGCTGCGCGATGCGATGTCCATCGACACGCTTGACAAGTGCGGCATCTATTTCGGTACCACCGGCGGGCAGGTTTACGTGTCGGCCGATTCCGGCGATAGCTGGGCGCCGATCGTGCGTGATCTACCGGCTGTACTGTCCGTCGAGGTCCAGACCCTGCCATGATCCGAGTTGTCCTTCCGTATCATTTGCGCACGCTGGCGAACACCGACGCTGAGGTACGTGTCGACGTCGCTGGTCCGGTCACGCAGCGCTCGATCCTCGACGCGCTGGAAGCACGCTATCCAATGCTGCGCGGCACAATCCGCGACCAGGTTACACAGAGACGCCGGCCGATGCTGCGTTTCTACGCCTGCGAGGAGGATCTGTCTCTTGAGCCGCCCGACGCCCTGCTGCCGGAGGCGGTTGCCTCGGGAGCGGAACCGTTTTGGATCATCGGGGCCATCGCCGGCGGCTAAGCGCTAACGGATCCAGCGGAGCACGGAGCTCGAGCGGCCGTTATTCTGGGCTCTACACCAGAATCCGTGGGTAGATTCGGGCATTCGGGCAATTCCGGTTTCCCATTTCCGCGGCGGTTACGGTTCACGTTCCGCTGCGGAACTGGCGCAGCCCAAACGCCGGGCGGGCAGCCAGGACATGCCCCGCACCGCAAGATGCTGCTGCCTGAGCGGGTCCTGCACAGCGTACGGTTCGCGCCCAGAGGCTGTGCGCCCTGCCACCAGGCGTTGCCGAAGGAAGCCAGCCGCCACCGGGTGGCAGAATTGTCCAAGCCGGCGGCCTTGAGGCCGTGCAAATGGATCAGCAGCACAGCCCCGAGATCGATCTCGCCTTGCTCGACGTGCGCATGCCCACGGTGGATGGTCCCCAGACACTCGTTTCCCTCCTTCGGCTCAATCCGCAGTTACAAGCCTGTTTCATGACCGGGCACGGCACGCCATATAGCAAGACCCAGCTGCTGCATATGGGCGCAGCCTACGTCTTTGACAAGCCCTTCCATCTTGCACAGTTAATCACGGTTCTCGCGCAGCTTCTTGGGCAGGCTCTTGCCCCGGTGTAATCCGCATGACTTGGGGATTGGCGGCGGCACCATCGCGCTTGGCTGCGGTTCCAGCTCAAGCAGGTTACATCGGAACGATCAGGCTATGGACGGCGCGGTGCTTGATCTGGTTCAACAGCCATGCCTGCATCCGCCGGATCTGCTCCTCCGCGTAAAGCGTGGCGTCGAGCATCTCCCGATCGCGCAGCCCCTGGGCAGCCTGGAACAGAACCGTGTTGGCTCCATGAACGGCGGCCGTGAGCACATCGAGCGATTGCAGGTCGCGGAGCTCCCCGAATTCCCCGGGGCGAGGCGCCGGGAAAAGCGTTTGCCGCAATGTCTCCGGCTCCTTGGCCGGGGACTCTCCGTATTTTTCTGCGTATGGGGCAAACCGCGCGTGCAGCTCATCGCACCACCGAGCCAGTGTTTCCCAGATACTAACCAGCTCCCGCTCCTCAAAATGGACTTTCCGCAGCGATCGGCAGGCGCGCCCAAACTGAACCAGCCCGGAGCGCAACAGCCCGATGGCGTCCGGGATGTGGCTCCGGGCGGCTGGGTGAGTTCCCGTCAATAATTGATCCGCCGCTTCCTTGCCTCGGTCCACGGCTTTCGACGCCACGTCCAACACCTTGCTGCCGAGACTGGCGATTACCCCGACTTTGCAAACCTGCACGGCGGCGTACTTGTAGTAGGGCTGCTTGCTGACGGGATCCCAGCCGCTGATCGTCAGTTCGTTCGCCGCCCGGTGATGGCTATCCTGCTCATCCCAGTAACCGTAGTGGAAAGGAAGGAAGACATGTCCCGGCAGGATGTCCCCAATCTTGGCCGGCGCACGTACGCTGCCCCGGCGGGACGCCACCTCGAGTTCGTCCCCGTCCCGTACACCGAGCCGGTCGGCATCCTCCCGGGCAATCTCGAGGAATACCTCGGGGGCAGCCTGGTGCAGCTCGGGAGTGCGGCCGGTTTTCGTTCGGGTGTGGAAGTGGTAAACAATCCGGCCGGTGGTCAGGTAGAACGGATACTCGGCGTCCGGCTCCTCCAAGGGCGGCATGTAATGGGCGGCCTTCAGCAGCGCGCGGCCCTGAGGGTCCTTGGAGCGATACTCGTCCGGTGTCCGCGCTGCCCCGATCTCCAGATCGTGGCCAAACGTCTGGGTAATGTCGGCTTCCGTATGGAAGTGGAAGTCTGTGTACATGCGTTCGCAGCCGTCGGGGAAGCGATCATTGCACGGCCACTGAATACCGGAACCGCGGCTCAGCTTCTCGTAGCTCATTCCGCTGTAATCGACCAACCAGCCCTTGGAGCATTTCGCCCAGTGGTTGAACGCTCCCTCTGAGTCGGTCCATGGGATCAACGGGTGCCCGTCCGAGCCGAACGTTTCGCGCAAGGCCTGGGACGCGGTCGAGGTACAGAGGCGGGTTTGGTTCATCGGGTCAACCCTCAGGTTTTAATGACATGCCCTGGGAGGAAAAGGCTGGTCATCTCTCCCGGATCGGTTTCAATGGAGAAGACGTTCTGCATCATGCCCAAGGCGACCGTGGCGGATCGTCCGCGCACGGCTCAGGCGTCGCCGTGCAGCAGGAGGGCGACGGCGCCCATTTCCGGCATGTATTCCTCGATCAGCAGTTGATCCTTCTGCTTCTCTGCCACGATACGGAACGCAGGCTCAGCCAATTCGGGCAACGCGAGGGCGTATCTAAGTTGTTCCGCGATCGCCAACGCACCCAGCGCATCGAGCCCCTCGAGCAACAGCTGCTGCAGGTCCTTCCAGTTACCCTGGGCGCTGCCGGCCAGCCTGACCACGCCGGCGAGAGCTTCACCCGCCTTGGCGGCGACGGCACCGGTGAGCGATCGCCCCGTGGACGGCTTCCGGCCAATCGCTCGGAACAGCTCGCGGGCCGTGACCTCGCCGAGATACTTTTGATGTGCGGCGCGCGGATCTTTTCGGTGGTATCCGCGGCAACCTTGCGGCACTTCTCTTGCGCCAGCAGCACATTCCAAGCCAGGCCTCGTGCAGTCGATCTGCTACTCCCAGGTCTTCTCGTCCAGGTCCAGCAAAGAGACCGGCACAATGGGCACCCGGCGGGGTGCCACTTATCTACTCTGCCGCAAATGCCATGCCTGTCTGTCGGATAGCGTCCCCTCATCGAGGCGTTGCCCGGCCGATGGATGAGGTAATGAAGTGATCGTGCAGGCGCGCCATTCTCTCCGAGGGATGTGTTTGAACCTGGTATTCAATGTCTCCTGCTGCCTATTCCTTCCGCGGCTTGAACACCGCACGAAACGCCTTGAGGGCCGCCGGATGATAGATCGTGGCGTGTGTTTCTTCCGGCATCGTTTCGTAATGCCAGTGGAGACCGGGTGGCGCGTGTTTGGTGAGGATGTCCGCGAACCGCTGCGTGACCTCGATGATCCCTTTTTCATCGCTGCTGGCAAAATAGAGCGTCTTTTCCAACTTCTTCCATGTCCGTAAACGCTCCGCCGAGCCGGCGACGAGCTTTTGATGATTCCACCAGAGGCTCGGATCCAACGCGATGTAGGTATCGAAGAGGTCTGGCTCAAGAAAAAACGTCTCCACCACGAAGAGCCCGGCGAGGGACTCGCCCACGATGGCCGTCTCATGGGTCGTCCGATACCGGGTCTTCACCTGGGGCATGAGTTCCCGGCGGATAAACGACCGAAATGCTTCGGACCCTCCCACCCGCGGCGCGATTTTCTTGTCGTTCGGGTTTTCCGTGGGTCCTGTCATGTCGCGCCGGCGCTGGGTGTTCTCGATGCCTACGAGGATGAACGGTCGCATCGTGCCATTGCCAACCGAGACCTGGACCAGACCAGCGACGTGCAGGAAGTCCTCGGCCATCC
>DATGIQ010000216.1:0-3926 GCA_035295665.1 Gemmataceae bacterium
TTTCGTGCCGGCGCGCGGCGAGCCGCACAAGCTGGTCCACCGCATCGAGCCGCATTCCCTCGACCATCTGCCTGGTTCGGCGCAGTCCTATCTCCGCTGGCAGGAGCTCGAAGCAGGAGTGGCGGCTCTTGTGAAAGGTGCACGCCGGGTGGCCATGGAGTATGTGCCTCGGAACGCGAATCCGTACGTTTCCCGTGTCGACGCCGGCACGATCGAATTGGTGCGCTCCTGTGGCATCGAAGTCGTTCCGTCCGGCGACCTGGTGCAGTTGTTTGAGGCGTGCTGGGATGACGAGCAGTGGGCGATGCACCTGGAGGCAGCCAAGCATACCCGTTCTGCTTACGATGTGGCGTTTGGATTCATCGTGGAGCGGGTTCGCGGCGAGGGCTCCGTTCGGGAAACGGCCGTGCAGCAATGCATTCTCGACCATTTTGCCCGGCACGGCGTGGTGGCCGACCATCCGCCAATTTGCGCGGTCGGCCCGCACAGCGGCGATCCGCATTATGAGCCGCGTCCCGGTGCTGATGGGGTCATCCGGGCGGGAGATTTTGTGCTCATCGATCTATGGGCCAAGCTGGATCGGCCCCGGGCCGTCTATAGCGATCTCACCTGGACCGGGTTCGTGGGGAAAGAAGTGCCGGCCAAATACACCGACATCTTTCGCATTGTAGCCGCGGCGCGCGATGCCGCCATCGCCAAGGTGCGGCAGGCGTTTCAGGACCGTCGGCCATTGCAAGGTTGGGAAGTAGACGATGCAGCCCGAGGGGTCATCGACCGGGCGGGCTACGGGAAATATTTCTGTCACCGTACTGGCCATTCGATTGGTCAAGAAGTGCATGGCAACGGGGCCAACATGGATAACCTGGAAACGCGCGAGGAACGGCGCGTCTTGCCGCGCACCTGTTTTTCTGTGGAACCGGGAATTTATCTGCCCGAGTTCGGCGTCCGTAGCGAAGTCAACGTTTTCGTGGATGCTCAAGAGAACGTTCATGTAACGGGGGTACGCCGCAGACGGACGTGCTGGCCCTTCTGTGATGGCAGAATAGAACGCGGAGGAACGCGGGTCGGGCGGATTGCCGCGGATCAGATCGGCGTAACTCCGCTCAATCTGCGTTACTCTGCGTTCTATTCTGAGCCGTCGATTCTCCGACGCGGCCATTCCCCAGTTAAGGGTTCGAGCCAGCCGATAGCGTCAGGCCCGAAGTGTCATAAGCCGACGTGAACAGCCGGTTCGGGCCGAGATCGGGGAATGACTTCATTCCGAAATCGCCGTTCACGGCGCCAAAGGTCAGGATCCGGTAGGCATCGCCGATGCTCGGGGCGAAATTATTGACCAGACTCACCTGGAGGGTGCCGGCCAAATTCGCGGTTCCCGCGACATTCAGCGTGCCAAAAGCCGAGTTGCCCGCAATGTCGATGATCAGGGTACCATTTACAGTCTGATCATAGTTACCGCCCACATTCAAGGTGCCATTGCCAGTCAGTTCCACCGACCCATTGAGCAATCCGAAGTTCTGGGCGGTAACCGTGGTATCGATCACTAGCAAGCCGCCGGTCACCTGGGTCAGGCCAGCACTCGGCAACGAGGCGCCTCCGGTTAAGCGCTGCGAACCTCCAGCAAATTGCAGGGCCGTACCGGCTGCGGCGTTGAACGCCCCGGTGCACAGTCCTCCCTGGGATAAGGCGAGCGTACCGCTGTTGACGTTCACAGTGCCATTATTGTTGAACACCATTTCGACCCGGCCGGTGCCCGCGCCCTCGGATTTGGTGAATGTGCCCGCGTTGGTGAAAATGGCCGGGTTGCCAAAGATGTAAGCCAAGAGTTCGTCACCCGCTAGGGTCCAGGTGCCCTTGTTGTTGATTTGGGCAAAGTTACCGGTGTTCAGTTGTCCGCTCCCGGACATCGTGACAGTGCCCGCATTGGCGAGGGTGCGCGTGTCCAGTGCCTTGTCGGCCCCGCCGGAAATCGCCAGTGAAGCGTCCGCGGCGACAGACGTCGTTCCGGTGCCGCCCATGGTGCCGCCGGTCCAGTTGAAGGTGGCTCCAGTGATCGTCCACGTACCGGCACCGGCCAGCGTGCCGCTTTGCAGCGTCATGTTTGCCGGGGAGTTCACATTGCCATCTACGCTCAGGATGCCCCCGGCCACAACATACTGACCAGCGCCACTGAGGATGCTCCCGTCCATCAGGTGGTTGGTGCCGCCGGCAAAAGTGAGCTGAGCATCCGGCGCGACACTGTAGCTGCCCATGTTGGCCGAGCCGTTGGCGATCGACGTAGTTCCGGCAAGGACCTGGAAGGTTGCTCCGCTATCCACGACCAATTCGCTCAACGAAGAATTATCGATGGGATCGCCCACCGCGAAGGTGCCGCTGACGATAGTAAGCCGGCTGTTGCTGTTGAGGGCGCGGATGGTTTCATTCGTGGCCGAGGAGATTTCAAGGCCCGAAAAGGGGATGATCACTTCATCGTTTGGGCCAGGGACGGCATTGTTGCCATTTTGATCGTGCCAGCGCGACGCATCGCTGAAGTCGCCACTGGCGTTGAGATACCAGGTGAAGGTCGAGGATCCGGCGTCCACGACCACGGAGTGACCTGTGTCGGAACTGGTTACGAAGTCGGTAGTGCCGCTGTAGACCGCGCGGATGGTGTACACGCCTTGGCTCAAAGCGGCGGGCAGATTGTAGCTCGTGCTGGCAACGCCTTTGCTCACCGAGGCCGTGGCCGAGCTGCCGACGGCCTGGCCGCCGCTGAAAACCGTGAAGGTCACCGTCCCTTCATTAACGGTGCCCGCCGAGCTCGTGACGGTAGCGCTCAGCAATGCCGTTTGCGCCCCGGTGATGAAATGGACCGTGGCATTGGCGGCTAGTGTCGTGCTGTCGGCAGCGGCAATTGTGAGAGTCTCGGTGCTGTTGGAGCTGGCAAGTAGGTCTGCCGTACCGTTGTAAACGGCCTGGATCGTGTACGTGCCCCCGTTCAGGCCAGCGGGCAGAACGTAGCTGGTGCTGGCGCTGCCGTTGGCCACATCAACGGTGACGGGGCTGCTCACGAGCGTCGTGCCGTTGAGAATGGTGAACGTTTCCGTCCCTTCGTTAACGGTGCCGGCCGGACTCGTGACCGTGGCCCCGAGCGAAACCGTCTGAGCTTCCGCATTGAAGTCTGCTGTGGCATTGCTGGCCTGGATTGTGCTGACGGCGGGGTTGACGGTCAGGATCTGACTACTATCGGACGGTCCCGCGAAGTTGGCGGTGCCGTTGTAGACGGCCTGGATGGCATACGTGTCGCCGCTCAAGCCGGCGGGGAGGGCGTAGCTAGCGCTCGCTTTACCGATGGTTACGTTGGCGGTAACCGAGTTGCCGACAGGAGAATCACCGTTCAGCAACGTGAACGTCACTGTTCCCTCAGTAACCAGGCCAGACGGGCTGGTGAGGTTCGCAGTGAGAGCAACGCTTTGTGCTGCAGTACTGAAGGTTGCGCTCGCAGGGAGCGCAACGGTATGCACCGGCCGTGCGCTCAGCGGTGGACTGTACTGGACAAGTGGAAGTGTTGAGCCTTTCTTGATTTTGCTTTGGATCTGCGTGCCGTCCGTTGTGCCCCAATAGTTATTGCTCAGGTCGATTGTGGTCCCCGCGGCACCGGAGGGAATAACACCGTTTGCGCTGACACCTTGCAAGTCGTTGTACGAAATGTTGATCAACGCCCCGCTGTCAATGGCAAGTTGATTCACAAAGCTTACGAATTGGAGATTATCTCCCGACCCGGCCGCCAAGGTCAGCTGGTTCATGGCAAAGGTACTGTTGGTGGCCTTGAGATGGCCGCCCGCAGTGACATCGATCTGCGTAAAGTCGTTGCTGGTTGTGTCCGCTCGAAAGGCCGTGCCGGTGGCGGTCAAGAGACCGCCATTGCCCACCACGATCTGTGTCGTCGC
>DATGIQ010000217.1:0-12396 GCA_035295665.1 Gemmataceae bacterium
CAGGTTCTGGAACGCGACCACGAGCCTAGCGATGTGGTGCGGGCGGTCCCAATGGTGAAACAGCGGATTGCCCAGGTGTCGCTCGATTTGATTTTCGGCGTTCCGGGACAAACGCTGACCGATTGGCGTGCCGATCTTCGCCAGGCTCTGATTCTGGAACCGGATCACATTTCGACCTATGGACTGACGTATGAAAAGGGGACCCGGCTGTGGAAGCAGCAGCAGCGCGGCGAAGTGCGCCAATTGGAAGAGGAGCAAGAGCTGACGCTTTATGCGGAGGGGATCGACACGTTAGAAGCCGCCGGTTTCGAACACTATGAGATTTCTAATTTTGCTCGTCTGGGCCGCCGTTGCCGTCACAATCAAGTCTACTGGGCCAACGAAGCCTATTTCGGCTTCGGCATGGGGGCGGCGCGGTACGTGAAGGGACGGCGTGAGCTGAACAGCCGGGATCTGCAAACGTATTTGCGGCGCGTCCTTGCGGGGGAGTCGGCGACATTTCAATCGGAGGAACTCGAACCCGAGGCACGGGCGCGCGAAACGCTGGCCCTGCAACTCCGCCGTTGCGACGGCGTCCACCGAGCGCGCTTTGTGCAGCAGACCGGCTATAACGTAGATGCCCTGGCCGGTGCTGCGCTGGCGAGCCATGTGGAAACCGGCTTGCTACTGGACGATGGCATCTCGGTACGCTTCAGCCGGCAAGGAAAATACGTGGCCGATGCGGTGATCCAAACATTGCTATAGTCCTGGAGCCGTGTACAAGCACGAAAGCAACGTGTCGGGAACTCTTAAATCAAAGTTCCCGACACGTTGCTTTCGTGCTTATACACGATCCGGCTGAACGTGTCCGTTTTCTTTTAGCGACGGTTCTGCGAACCGCGGCTAACAAACACCGTGAACCGGACAGTGCATCTAGTAACGCAGCTCCAGGCCAATGTTCACGCCCTGCGCCCAAAAATCGGAGCTACGGAAGACCGGAGCGGGTCGGGCCGGACCGGCGAGCGTGCCCGGACCGACCTGTGAGGGAAGCTGTGTGACATTCACGCTTCGGTCAATTTGATTGCCGGCGCGGAGGACCGCGCTGTTATACAGGAACGAGTAACCCACGACCGCCCGCAGGCAGCGCGTGAGCTGAAAGCCGATGTTGAAGCCCGCTTCCGGCACGACGCTGAAGCGGTCTCGGCTGTAGTGCCCGATATTCGACGGCAGCGCATACAAGCCACCTGGCTGCACGCTCATCGGAAGTCCCGGCACGGCGAACTGAGTGAAGCCGTTGACGTTGAGTTCCTGGTGCGTGTTTCCCAGGGCCACCTTGCCGAGAAGGTCCAGGGACCATCGGCCACAATGGAAGCCGACATCGAACCCAGTTTGGCCGCCGACAAAGAAGTTGTGGGTGCCGAAGCGATCCTGGACAACAATCGCCGAACCCGCCGACGGACCGGCGCCGGCCGGCACTGTCAGCCCTTCGGCGATGCTGAGGTTGTCTTCCAGCTGGAGGAAGCGAACGCCAAACAGCCAGTCGACGTCCCAGAAGCAACCGCGCCACCAATTGGTACGGAGATTCAGCTCCGTTCCCCAGAGCTGATTGGCCGACGAGATCGCGACATTTCCCGCCAACACGCCTGGAAAAGCCACCAGCTCCGATGCCTCGGCCCCCGTCAGCACGTTGAAAAACGGACGGGCCAGGATGGGTGAGCCCGCCGACCCCGCTCGGAACGTCATCGACCGTTCACCCAGGAAAAACGTCGTGCTTTCCAGGCCGATGATGTGCTCATTGTCGAACCAGAAGCCGAGCGTGAAGCGGCCACCGGAACGTTCCGGGTTGCCGTCGCCCTGGAATAGCACCGCCGTGCCTGGCGCTCCAAGGACACCGGCAAGATCTCGGGTTGTGCCCAGCGGACTCGTGGTCACCAGGGGTGGGATGGGGCTTTCCTTCATCCACCACAGCAGGTATTCCCCGCGGAACCAAATACAATAAGGATCTTGGCGGACGTTCGCCCACCGCCGGAAGAGCCCCCAGCAAACCGGCTCGCTGCAATCCTCGCCGCAGATTCCTCCCTCATCACAACTGGAGACCGGCGCAGAGACGGAGTGCTCCACAACCCCGGGCTGCTTCGGCGCGCCAATGGATTCCGGGACGGGCATCAACCGGCCAGGCTCCGTGGGTTCCGCGCGGGCTTTGGGCTTATCTTGTTGGAGCGGCGATTCGGGCAAAGGAGCATCATCTGCCGCCGGGCCTGCGGGTAATGGCTGGGGCGACTCGGAGCCCCTGGCCCGTACCAGGGGCCGCGGCAGGCCAATCAGAGGCTCCGTAAAGCCGGCCGGCAAAAGCTGCGGATCGGTCCCATTCGAAATGGGAAGCGGTTGGGGCGGCAGACTGGAGATCGCAATGGGCCGACCCAGGGTCACGGAAGGTGTTTCCTGGGCGTGGGCTGAGCTGATCCAGGTGCCAAGGAGAAGTCCGAGGCTTCCTGCCAAGATTTTACGCATAGTGAAATTCCCCGTCGCGCAAGTTGCTGTAAAAGAGGCAATCCCGCGGTTCGCGACTTGGCGCCCGTGCACTACCTGCTATCGGCACGGCTGCGCCGGGGGAAACAGACGTTTGCCGGCCCAGAAGATGCTTGCCTCGCTTCACCGCGTGATACGACCCACGCAACCGGCGCGGCCGTAAAGCTTTACCAGGCACGCGGCACGCCCAGCAGACCCGGTGCCAGGTCGGGGTTGGACCCGAAGTGCAAATGAGCATAGCCGGCCAGAAGGTTGCCCAAGAGAAAGCCATCGGGCTTGGCAGGACTGCGTCTGTGGTCCAGCTCGGCGGCGTAAACCACCGGTTCGAGGATCTCCGGACAGGAATAATGAAACTCATGTCCGCGTGCCCGCATGCCAGCGGGGCCGAACGGCGTCGGTCGGGTCGTCCGCCAATCGACATAGCCAAGTGCCGCCAGCCGTTTCTGCATCCGCGTCCGCACGGGCAGGAGATCAAGCATCGGAAACACCTTGCCGGAGGCATCGACCAGTTCTCGGCTGGCATACATGAGGCCGCCGCATTCGGCGTAGATCGTTCCACCCTGCTGCTGAAACCGCCGAATGGCGCGGCGGAGCGGCTCATTCTCGGCAAGATTTCGCGCCCGCAGCTCCGGGTAGCCTCCACCAAGGTAGAGCACATCCGTACCCTCCGGCAACGCGGTGTCGGCCAAGGGCGAAAAGGGGACAATCTCGCCTCCCGCTGCCTGCAACAATTCCAAATTCTCCGGATAATAGAAGCAGAAGGCGGCATCGCGCGCAACTGCCACCCGACGGCAGGGCCTGAGCAGAGCGGGGGGCGTGGCCGCGGCATTCCCGGGCACGGGCGGCACCTCCGCGATAGCCAATAGGCGGTCGAGATCCACGGTTTCGGAAAACCCGCGGCCCAGCTGCGCCACACCAGCTTCCGAGAGAGTGCTGTCTTCCGCTGTAACGAGGCCCAGGTGGCGCTCGGGAATTTGCCATTCCGCGTTGCGGGGCAGCCAGCCGAGGGGAAGCACGTCCGTATGGCGACGGATGGCAGGCTCGAGATACTCGTAATGCCGGGGTCCCGCCACGCGGTTGCAAATGACGCCGGCAACGCGCACGGCGGGATCGAATTCCCGAAAGCCCTTGACGATTGCCGCCACGGAACCGGCTACGGCCACGGCATCGACAATGAGGATAACCGGCGTATCGAGTAATCGAGCCACATCCGCCGTACTGCCGCGGCGGTCATCCGGTCCCCGGCCATCGAAAAGACCCATGACCCCTTCGATCACGGCGATGTCCGCACCCTGGACGGCAGCCACAAACGTGGCCGCAACGCGAGCTTCCGAGAGCATCCAGGTGTCCAGATTGCGCGATTGCCGGCCGCAGACGGCAGTATGGTGTCCTGGATCAATGAAATCCGGCCCGACTTTGAACGGCTGAACCGTGAAGCCGCGCTGGCGCAGGGCCGCCATCAGCGCCAGCGCCACGGTAGTTTTGCCCACGCCGCTATGAGTGCCGGCAATGATCAGGCGGCGTGTTACCATGCGCTGGATAGACACCTTTCGCCGATCATGATGGTTTGTCCATCAATGACATCCTGCGGAGGCTCAGGAAACTGGCTCCCAGGGCCTCCTTTCGCCCCCCGCGGTCTTCTCAATCTATCCGGTTTGCCCCTCCGATACCAGCGGCACAATTCCTCTGAACTTGCGAAACAGCTTGCCCTATGGCTTTAATCGAGGTAGGATATTTTTGAGGGATTCCGATAAAAGTATCGGCAGGGAGGGAAGGCATTGTGGCCGTGATGGGTGAGCAGGTGAGGGAGTGTGGAGCAATGGAACAGACAAGCGTGTGTACTAGCCCCGGGATCCAGAAATCCAGCGTCTACGATGAGTGTGAAAAGGAAATTCAGCGCTACAAATGGATTGAAAGCGAAAAAGCGGGACGCGACTTGGGCGAGGCGGCCATTCGCCGCTGGGTCAAAGAACACTGGTGGGGCTATCTGAGAGCCCGCTGGCTGGAGCATCTTCAAGGTCGGGCGTTCTGGGTAGAACTCGACCGGGGAGACTTCGGTTTACTGCAACGCACCTTTCACGACAACGTTCTCCTCCTCGACCGCATTCTCGATCGTATCAAAGCCGGCCAAGAAAACCTCGATATCATCTGTTGGGCGCACGATTGGGGTATTGATCCCAAGCCGCTCATCCAAATCCTCGAAACCCTCGACATCAACAGCCGTCGCCTCGCTCACCGCTTCGATCCTCAGCCTTGAGCCCATCCCGCTTCCATCCTGACAGCGACGGGCCGTCAACGTAGCCTCCATTTCCTGTGCTCGAGGCGTCGTCCACAGTGTTGGGACTGTGATCCGGCCATTCCCATTTCGACTCCTGCTCCAGTTTGCGATTGACCACCGCCTCTGCCGAGTCGTATATTCGGTGGAATACTCCATCTGGCTGAGATACGCAATTTTGTGGCGGAGAACGGCCAAACTGCGGAGTAGGCAGGTGCCTGGTTCCCGTGAATGTGGGAGTAGACTTCGTGTCGAAAAAACAAGATGAGGAAGATCGCCGCGTCGTGGCTCTGTTCGGCCTGGGCCTGGATAATGAGGATGGGCACCAACGCTTTACCCGAAGCGATCATTTCCTTCTGATCGGTGGTTCGGCCGAAACGCATGAACGGATGCAGGACACGGCCATCAAGTTCAGCGAAGCCCTCCGCCGCCGTGGCAAAGAGCTTCACGAGGCACCGCTTCGAGAGGTCCTCGAAATCTTCGAAGAAATCGACGACTGAGGATGGGCCGCGAAGCAATGGCGCGCTTCCCATTTCGAATGAAACCTCGAGCGGACGCTTCGGGTACTTGTCTTTGATTCGGTGAAGATGGTAGGCAGCCGTGTCTGTCGAAGAAGCGGGGCTGGTGCGGCGCTGTCTCCGAGGCGACGCGGAGGCGGTGCGGAGTCTGGTCGACCGGTTCCAGGCCGAAGTGTTCGGCGTATGTCTGCGGCTATTGAGCCATCGCCACGATGCCGAAGACGTAACCCAAGAAGTGTTCCTGCGCGTCTTCCGTAGCTTGCGGCGCTGGGATGCTGCCCGGCCGCTGCGGCCGTGGATTATGGCCATTGCGATGAACCGCTGCCGCACGTGGATGGCCCAGCGGGCACGCCGGCCTGAAGTGGTCGATTATCTTCAGGACATTGTCCCGGCCTCTCCAGCGGATGATTCCGCCGAGCTTCTCCGCGAAATCCACGATGCTCTTCGCGAGCTTCGGCCTGACTACCGCCGGGTCTTCCTGTTGTTCCATGAGCAGGGGCAACCGTACGAAGACATCGCCGTGGCCATGAATCGTCCCGTGGGCACCATCAAGACCTGGCTCCATCGGGCACGCCTGGAGATCCTGGGGCGGCTGCGCCGGCGGGGAATGGTCTCTGAGGTGGGACATGGACTGCGTTGAGAGTCAAGACTTGCTGCAACGCTGGCTCGATGGGGAGCCGGCTGCCCTGGATCGGGCCGACTGGACGGCGCACCTTTCCGGCTGTTCGGAGTGCCGTGAGTGGTACGCGGCGACTCGGTGTCTGCGCGATGGTTTGGCCCTCCTTTCGCCGCCGCAGCCGCCCGCCGACTTGGGGGACCGTATTTGCCGGCACATCCTTACCGAGCGCATCCGCACCACCCGCACGCGCCGCATGCTCTTTGCCTCTGCCATAGCCGCGGGTCTCTTGCTGGCATGGTGCTCCGCTTACTTCGGGTTGCGGACGGCTTCCTCGACAAACCCGTCTGCGGAGCTGGCGCGCCTGGAGCCAGAGCGGCCCGTGCTTTCCTTGCACGACCAGATCGAGGAGGCCAGCTCGGCCGTGGTTGCGCTGACTCGGCGGACCGCCGATGAAACGATGCGCGAGACCCGGTTGCTCTTGCCGGTGGATATCCCGCAAGCATCGGTAGCCGGTCCTCCCCAGCTGGGACATGCCCTGGAACCATCGGCCCAATCGCTCCGGGAAATCCAGCAGAGCATGGCCGCGGGTCTCGAGCCGGTGGCGACCTCCGCGCGCCGAGCCGTCGGCCTCTTCTTGAGCAATCGGCAGTGGGCCGTGACCCGGCAGTAGAGGGCTGAGGACAAAGGCCATGAAGTCCGTCGAAGGATGCATACCCCGAGCCGATCCTTCTCCAAGGCGGCTTGCCGCCGGCGCTTGCTCCCTACTCTCCGTTGTGCTTGCGGTGGCTTGCTGGATGCCGGTCGCACAGGCAGCCAGCCCACGAGAGGAACTGTTGCATCTCGTTCCGGAGGATGTCGGTTTCTGCCTGGTTCTGGAAAATCTGAGCACGCATGGAAAAGCGCTGGCCAACTCCCCATTCGTGGATCAGTTCCGATCATCGCCGTTGGGCGCGACGATTCGGAACGCCCCCGAGACGGAGAAGCTAACCGCGCTGGATCAATTCCTCCAAAAATATCTGGACCTCACCGCAGCCCAGCTGTGCGACGAAATCCTGGGCGACGCATTAGTCGTGGCTTACCGTCCGGGGCCGCCGGGCAAGCCCGAAGAGGAGGAGGGGCTATTTCTCCTGCGGGCGCGGGATGCGCGCTTGCTGGCACGCCTGGTCGAGCGGATCCAGAGTCTCCAAAAGGAATCCGGTGACCTTCAGGACTTGGAAGAACGCACCTACCGCGGGGAAAAATACTTCCGTCGCCTGGAAGGAAAAGGGACGACCTTTTATTGCCTGCACGGCCCGTTGTTTGCTTTTGCCTCGCGCGAAGGAATCCTCCGGCAGCTCATCGATCGGCTGCGCGAAGCGAACGACGCCGAATCTCCCGTGGCCCGGCAATTCCGGTTATTGGGAGTCGGCAAGTCCTTGGCGGCCCTGTGGATCAACCCGAGGGCCTTTGATGCGGCCCTTCAGCAGAACGCCGCCGCGGCCGTGGGGGTCCAGGCCGTTGCGCTCCGGACGCTGTTGGTTTACTGGAAAGCACTCGAAGGGATCGCCCTTTCGGTGGCCCTTGAAAAGGACTTGGCCGTGTCCGTGGCGGTTCGGGCCAGCGTGGAGCAGATGCCCCCGTCCGCCCGGCAGTTGCTGCGCACCGCCGAACAACCGTCGGAGGTATGGCAACGGTTTCCCGAGGATGCCTTGCTGACCGCCGCCGGCCGCCTGGATATCCCGGCCTTGGTGGAGATGGTGGCCGAGTTCTTCGCACCCGACGCCCAGAAATCGCTCCGCGCCATTGTCGAAGGCACGGTGGAAGCGGTCCTCGGACGGAATATGGTTCAGCATATTCTCCCCAATCTCGGCCCGGATTGGGGAATTTGTTTGTTTGCTCCCCCGGCCGGCGGTCGGGGATGGATGCCGCAAGTCCTCGGAGCTCTTCGGGTTCGCCCAGGATCCATGAGTGCTCCGGTTGATTTGGCGGTATTGAACGCGCTGAATGCACTGGCAACGCTTGCCGTCTTCCACCACAATGGGGGCCAGCCGGGCCCCTTGAGCCTCAAATCGCTGCTGCAAGATCGGATTGAGGTGAAGTATCTCGTCAACGATGAGCAGTTTCCGCAGGGATTGCAGCCGGCGTTCGCCCTGAACGGGGGCTACCTGATCGTGGCCAGCTCGCCCGATGCCATTCGGCGCTTCCGTACGATTCCCGCGCAGACGGCTACCGAGCCGGCGGCCGATGTTCTTTTGTTGACCCTGTCGTTGCGCGGCTGGTGCCAATTTCTGCGCGAGCGGCGGGAGCCAATTCTTGAATACGCCGCCGCCAAGAACCAGGTTTCGAAGGAAGAAGCGGGCCGGCGGATGGACCATCTCCTTGTGGTCCTGCAACTGCTTGACCGCGTGGAATTGACGCAGCGATCAGGGCCGGATCGAGTCACGCTGACCCTGCGCGTGCAGACGGCCAAGCCCTTGCGGTAGTGCAAAACCACGGCATCGTTCGCTCGAGGCCTTTACTTGCGCTTCCCCATTTCTCCGGTGAGCCGGGTGTTGAATCGTCGCCGGTAGTCTTCATGGAGGGGATCCCGCGGGTAGTGTTCCTCCGGGCCGTATGGGTACGGACTCATGGCATGGAAGGGGAGCGGCTCAACGGTCGCGCCGGTGGCGGTGAAGGGTCCGCAGTCTTTGCAATAACCCCACGTTCGCAGCACATAACTCCGCGTCCAGCCGGAGGCAAGCCCAGGCAGATTCCGGGCATCGAACCGGACCGTCACCTCATCGCCCGGGCCAAAGATCACGAAGCGATCATCGCGCTCCCGGAGCAATTCCGTGACGTCACCGAACCGTGTCAGTCGGCCGGCCAGTTGGGAGAACGGGACCGATTCCAATCGATCGGAATCATAGAGATTTGGCTGCCGGCCATCGGGAGAGTACTCCTGGAGAAATCCGCGCGCCGCCAGGCTCGCGGATTGAACTTCCAACGGCGTCACCCGAACGACCGATTCCCTTGGCGTGCTCCGTGGACCGCCCGGTGTATGAGCCGGAATTCTCTGCACGAGGGGTGCGACAAACGCTTGATCCCAGTAAACCTCCATGTTGGTCCGTAGCCGCAGCACACACCGTGGGCCGGCCGCCTTGCCCGTCAAATCGACGGTCATCATGCGCGGCAGCCCCGCCGGAAAACCCACATCTGCATTCAGCGTTTGCCATGTTCCATCGGCTCCGCGCCGTTCCAGGACCGGTGCTTGCAAAGTGACCCCGGCCTGGGTCGCCGCCCAAATCGATTCCGGATAGGGATATTCCGTCCAGCCGGCCAGGCAGAGAAACAACGGACGCGTTGCGTCGAATTTCGCCAAGCGGTCGCCGAAATCCAGTTCCACCCAGTGCTCTTCCGCGTAACCGAGCCAGGATCGCTGGGCGAATTCTGCAACCGTTTGGCGATCCCGGGCATGCAGAATCTGGGTTACATCCCGGCCGCGCTGATCGGTCGCCCGCACCGGGAATACTTGCCGCCGGAAGGCAAGCAAATCCTGGCTTGGCAATGTGCCAGCGGTGGCAAAACGCTCGTCTGGATAAACGTGCACATCCTGCGGATGATCGAGCACCAACAATTGCAGCCGATCCAGATATGTCACTTCATCCATCGGTTCGGCAATCTTCAACGTAAACGAGCCCTCTGAAGGAACTAGCTCGTCGGCTTCGATCTTGACCGATTCCTCCGGCCGCGGCGGGCGGTGGCCGCCACCCGGCTGTGCCTCGCCCATGGACCCGGCGCCGAGAAAATCGGCCACGAAACCGAACCGTCGACCGTTCCAGGCAAACAGGACGGGGCAAGATCCGGTCCGCCGATTGGTCTCGTCGATGCGGGTCAATTGGTTGGTCGGAAGGTTATACTCGGCTTGCCAGGTGTTGTCCGGCCAGCGCAGGCGGAGCACGTCGGCCTGGGTATGCGGGCCCAATCCCAAGAGCAGCGGCTGATGCGATTGTCCGAGCCCGGCCGACCGCGTGGTGTTCTCCGCCGCGGTCCAGACCTCGTACGCCTGGGCAATCGCCCAGGTGCCGAAGCCGTCCGCATTGCAGCGGAGTTTGTTCCCGCTGCCGTCGGTTCCGCGGTGCCCGGAAAGTTGCAGCCTCAAGCCGTGATTGCCATTGCCCTTGTTGATATGAAGCTGCAAACCGGCCGTTTCCGACCAGGTCAAAAGGTCGGAGAAACCGCCTCCCTCCATATCCACGACGAGGAGGCCAATTAGGTCCTTCGGCCCAGCCCCACCAGTTCCGAACGCTTCCGGTGCCAGCTCCAGCCGGCCGCCGACGTTGTGTAGCAGGACGGGCTGATGATCTTCGGAGAGGCCAACGACGTCCGTCCAGCCGTCCAGGTCCACATCAATCCCGTGCGCCTGCAAGAGCGGCGGAGACTGAACCATGCCGGGTTGGAACCACCGGCCAGGGTCCGCGGGTGCCGAGACCGAGCGATTGAGCAGCAGCAGCGGGCTCTGGCCCGGGCCAACAATGAATAAATCGGAACGCTGGTCGTGATCCGCATCGAGCACCAACCCGCCGTTCCATGTTCCAGGGGGAATTTGCGCCACCTCCGCGCGATGGAAGCGGAGCAGGCGATCATTCACGACCATGCTGCCCGGCCGGTGATCTGCAAGCACCAACAGATCCAGATCGCGATCGAGATCAAAATCGGCCACCACCAGGCCGACCGCGGATGGCGTCGGTCCCACGAATGCGTCCGGTTCTTTCAGGCGCGTGAATTTCGTGGTGAGGGCTGGCGACGGAGCCTTGGAAGCGGTACCGCCCGTCGGCTGTTGGGAGGATTTCCCGACAACCGGGGGTGCCTCACCGACATTAAGGAAGACAGCCAACCCAGCCTCACCAACCGGTGACTTTCCCTTGAGGGCAGCCAGCGCAGCATCCAGGGTGGCAAATTGGGCAATCACCAGATCGAGGTCGCCGTCCTGATCCAAGTCCACGAAGGCGGCCCCGAGGCACACGGTCTTCAGCGCATCCAGTCCCGCCTTGGCCGTGACGTCTTCGAACTTGCCTTGACCGGTGTTGCGGTATAACCGTTGCCCGCCGATGCCCGTGATGCAGAGATCGGGATAGCCGTCGTTATCGAAGTCGGCCACGCAGCAACCGATGCTGGGCTGCGGGCTGACGAGCCCGGCCTCGGCGGTGGCATCGGTGAAATGGCCGTTGCCGTCGTTTCGCAAGAGCAGGTCGCGCACCTGTCCGTTTTCGACCACCGCGGCCAGAAGGAGAAGGTCGGGCTTGTCGTCACGGTTGTAGTCGAGTCCCACCAAGATGCCGCCAAACCGATGGCGAAGTTGCCGCCGAAGGTCCGCCGCCGGACCCGTGCCAAAATCGGCCGCGGTCGCCCAGCGTGCGCCCGCCGCCAATTGGATGTTCCATGTTTCGGAGCGGACAAATGCCGGAAGGGGACCCGTGTGCGGATTCCTGGTATTTTCCTCCACCCGGCCAATGACTTCCGCGTATTTGCCCATCTCGGTGTACTTGATCTGCGTGACATCGAGCCACTCGGCACTCTGCAAGGCGTTGAATTCGCTGAGTAGCTTTTCGGCACGGGCGCGGTCGTGTGGCCGCAGGTTCATGGCCAGCCCATACAGGGCTCCCCCCAGGTGAGGCTTCAATTGCAGGGCGCGCTCGTAACAGCGGTTTTGTTCGTCGGAACCATCCGGAAGAGCCTTTCCATACCAGTACCAGGCGGCGGCGTCGTTGGGATCCCGTTGGATGACCGCTTTGAAATGAGCCGCGGCGGCTACCATTTCTTCCGGCTTCCCCTCATGCATCAAGAGAATTCCCAGGCAGAAATGAGCATAGGGGTTTTCGGGGTCCAGCTGCAGAATTGCTTCGAAAAGCGACCGGGATCGGTCCAGCGACCCCGCCGTATCGGTATTGTTCAGAAGAGCAATGCCGAGATTGATGCGTCCGGGTAGCCAATCAGGAGCCAGCCTTACCGCCTCTTCAAAAGCCGTTACTGCCTCAGGCCATTGGAAGCGCTCCGCAAACCGGATGCCCCGGTTATTCAGATGCGCCGCTTCCGCCAGATCGGCCTGGACAGGAACCGGTGGCCTGGTCCATCTCCACCAGCCCACCACGCCGATGGCGATGACCAAAACGATGACCAGCAAAGGCAAGCCCCAGGCTCGGCCGTTCTTCCTCGACAGCGGATCCAGAATCGCCATGAACCAACCCTCGCATCAGCGCAACCGCCGCCGGGCGGCTGCGATCGCCTGTTCCGTTCCCTCGACATGAATCGTCGCCGTCTGCTCCGACAAGCTGCCAGGATAAATCGATCGTCCGTAGGACGTATAGGCTTCCATTCGCAAATGGGCCAACATGTGATGGCCACGGCGGCGTTGCCGCTCCGCCCGCACTGCCGCCAGATCGATGGGGCCGACGACAATTTTTTCACCCGGTCCCGCATCGGCCTGGGCCAGGATGCGGCCGTCGTAATCGACGATCATG
>DATGIQ010000218.1:0-8364 GCA_035295665.1 Gemmataceae bacterium
GGCGTGACCATCGACGAGCGTGGAGCCGTCCGCGGTGCCTCCACCGGACCCGGCAGCATGGCCAACGCCGGCACGACGCCCGACATTGGTGCCTGGGAGGCCAGCTCGCTCAACATCGTCACCGCCAACTTCATCGGCGGCCTTGTCGGCGATTCTTCGAACATCGGCACGCTGCGGGAAGCGATCGAGTGGGCCAACAATAGCAGCAACCCGCTCGTGTCCAACACCACACCCAACGTGGTCATGTTCGACGCCACCGTCTTCGCCACGCCGCAGACCATCACCCTCAGCCTCGGCACGCTGACCTTGTCCAACACGAGCGTTGGGGTAATGATCAGCGGCCCCGCTGTCTCCGGCCCGATCGCCCTCACCGTTAGCGGCACCAGGGGCTACACCGTTCTCCGGGTCAATAGCAGCGTAACCGGCACGGTCTCCGGCCTGACCATCACCGGCGGATATAACTTCAACGGCGCCGGCGGCATCGATAATGGAGGAATGTTATCGCTCAAGGACGTCGCTATTTCGAACAACTACGGGTTCCTAGGCGGCGGCATTTTGAACGATAGCGGAGCCAATTTGACTATTACCAACTCGACAATTTCGGGAAACAACGCATCTGTCGGCGCCGGCATTGGAAACATTGGAACGGGTACAGCGATCGTTCAGAACAGCACCATCACCGGCAATACGGCTTTTGCCTCAGGTGGGGGTGGGGGCATTTATAACTTTGGCGGCACGCTGAGGCTATTCAACACTACTCTGGCGAACAACATGGGAGGGGGAGGCCTGATCAACAATGGAGGAACGCTGTTTACGAAGAACGCCATCATCTCGGGCAATGTCGGAGGGGACATTTCTGGGAATATCGGCTCGCAAGGCCACAACCTGATCCGCAACCCAACCGGTGGCTCCGGCTTTGCGCTCAGCGATATTTTCAACCTCGATCCACTGCTCCTACCCCTGGCCAATAACAGTGGCCCCACCCAAACGATGGCTCTGGGATTCGGCAGTCCTGCCATCGACCAAGGAGACAATACTGGCGCTCCGGCTACCGACCAACGTGACACGGGATTCGCGCGCATCATCAACGGGATCATTGACATTGGAGCGTTCGAAGATCAGCTGGTCTCCAGCGCTCCGACCAGCCCCCAAGTCGCCCTCGAAGGGAGCGCCCAATCCTTCAGTCTGGGCTCGTTCAGCGATGCCCAACCCGGCGTGAGCAGCTGGTCGAGCACTATCCGGTGGGGAGATGGCAACACGACGTCCCTGGCGCTTACCAGCACCGGGATGATTCCCGGCCAGACACACACCTATGCCGAGGAAGGCAGCTACACCGCCACGGTCCAGATCGCCGATGCCCTGGGCGATACACAACAGAAGACCTTCACGGTCGGCGTGTCCGATCCGATCGTGATAGCCAGCGGTGGCTACTCTGTGACGGCGGCGCAAGGGAGCCTTTCGGCCACGCAAACCGTGGCCACCTACACCGATCCAGCCGGGGCCGAAGCCAATGACGGCACGCACTACTCCGCCAGTATCAACTGGGGCGATAGCACCACGCCCTCGACCGGCACGATTAGTTTTGCCAACGGTGTCTTCACCGTCAGCGGCAACCATACGTATGCGGCAGGAGGCAGCTACAGCATCACCGTGACGATCAATCACGAATTGGCATTGCCGACCATGGTGACCGATACGGCCACAGTGTCGAATTCTGGCCTCTCCGCCATGGCAGTGAATATCAGCCCCACGGCCGGTGCCCCGTTCACTGGAACGGTAGCGACCTTCACCGATCCGAGCGGTCCCGGTCCGATTTCCAGTTACTCGGCCAGCATCGCGTGGGGCGATAACAGCGGCGCCGTTGCTGGCACGATTACCTTGAGTGGCGGCGTATTCACGGTCACCGCCAGCCATACTTATGCCGCCGCAGCGTCGGACACGATGACCATCACCCTCTCCCGCCAAGGGATGCCGACCACCGTCCAGGGCACGGCCATGGTATCCAGCCTGGGACAGTTCGTGCAGGCGGGATTGATCAAGCCCATCAGCTTCTGGGCCGGTCTGCAGGGACAGGAGCTGGTCCGCCGCTTTGGACTGACCTCTGCGGGCCAGACCTTGGGGCAATGGTTGGCGACGACGTTTCCCAATCTCTATGGGGGCGCGAATGGGCCGCCGAATCTAAGCCCCTTCACCAATGCGCAGATCAGCAGCTATTACCAAAGCCTCTACCTCGTATCCAAGGGAACAGGCTTGGATGCCGAAGTCCTGGCCACTACGTTGGAAGTCTTCACGACCACGCTCTCCTTAGGGGGTACCACTGGGCAGGCCAACGGCTTCACGGTCAACAGCAATGGTTTAGGCGCCTATTCCTGGAACATCGGTGCCAGCGGTCAGGCCTTTGGCGTATCCAACAATACCGTCCTGGATGTCTACCAAATTCTTTTGACCGCCAACAATACCGCCTCCGGCGGCGAACCGTGGAGCAACAATACGCTTTTCCGCAATGAAGCCTATAGCGTTTTCCACGGCATCAACGGCGGGTGAGCCACGCACCAGCTGAGCTATCTTTCCGCTCCGAGCGGCGACATGAATTGTGTGAGCTTGAGCCCGGATGCACTTCTTGGCAGATCATCATCCCGCGGCATGCGGTTGCGATCTTATCCGCTACTATCTCCTGCGGATCGCAGGCCCACGCGGGGCAAATCCGGTTGCGGGGTGGTGGTCCCGCCCTTACAATTGTCGGTACGGATTAGCCAGAAATTCCAAACCGTGGGATGCACCTTGGACTGCTTTCCTGAAAGCGGTTGGCTCCGTTTGCCTTTTTGCCACCCTGGATTGCTGCAACGAGGAGCTCCAGGATGAGCGAACCCGCCCTCAAGAACTCGACTTCCTACTCGCTGCTCCTGGCGAAACAGGTGGACGAAGCGTGCGACCGTTTCGAGAGTGCCTGGAAAGCGGCTGGTTCTCCCAAAGAGCGGCCTTCCATCGAGTCTCATCTCGGCACGGCTGCCCCTTCGGAGCGGCTCGTCTTCCTGAAAGAATTCATTCTGCTGGATATCTACTACCGTCGCCTCCACCGGGAAGAACCGCAACTGGCGGACTATGGCAAGCGCTTTCCGGAGCTCGATTCCGATTGGCTCGCGGATGCGGTTGCGAGTCGAGAAAAGGGACCAGCACAGAGCTACGTCGATCCTCATAAAACGGCACCGCCGCATTCCACAGGGCCCGGACCTCGGCCAGATGCGATTCCTCTGTCCGTTGAGCCGAAGGAGTATATCGATCGCTATCGGATAGAGAAAGTCCTTGGAGAAGGGGGCTTTGGGCGCGTCTACCTGGCTCATGACGACCAGTTGAACCGGCCGGTGGCGATCAAGGTTCCCCATCCCCATCTGGTGACCAATGCGGCCCATGCCGAAGCCTATTTGAGCGAAGCCCGCACGGTCGCCAACCTCGACCATCCCAACATCGTGCCGGTCTTCGACGTCGGCAGCACCGATTTTTTTCCCTGCTTCGTCGTCTCGAAATACATCGATGGCACCGATCTTGCCAAGCGGCTTCGGCAGGCTCGCCTGTCGTTGGATGAAGCGGTGCAACTCACGGCTACCGTGGCGGAGACGCTGCACCATGCCCACAAGCAAGGGCTTGTGCATCGCGACATCAAGCCGGGTAATATTCTGCTCGATCAGAGCGGCAAGCCATTCGTCGCCGATTTCGGGCTGGCCCTCCGCGAACAGGATTGCGACAAGGGACCAAACTTCGCCGGCACACCCGCCTACATGAGCCCGGAGCAAGCCCGTGGAGAAGGGCATCGCGTCGATGGCCGGTCCGACATCTTTAGCCTGGGCGTCGTCCTCTATGAGCTGCTTACCGGCCGCCGGCCGTTCAAGGGAGATTCTCAGGGGGAATTGCTGGAACAGATCATCAGTCTGGAGGCACGTCCGTCTCGGCAATTCGATGACCGCATCCCGAAGGAATTGGACCGTATTTGTCTCAAAGCTTTGGCGAAACGAGCCACGGAGCGCTACTCGACGGCCAAGGACATGGCCGACGATCTGCGCCACTTCTTGGCCGGAGCGCTGCTGGAAGAGAAGTCCGTCGTCACGGGTGGAATCCGAAGCGAGGCGGAAGTAGCCACGCCGATGCCCAGCCCCGCGCCGACGCCCCTCGGCCAGCATGCGATCAAGATCGTGCCGAAAGGCTTGCGCTCCTTCGATGCTGGAGACGCCGACTTCTTCCTCGAACTGCTGCCGGGGCCGCGGGACCGAAATGGTATGCCGGAAAGCATCCGCTTCTGGAAGTCCCGGATTGAGACAACGGAACCGGACAGTACCTTTTCGGTAGGACTCATCTACGGGGCGTCCGGCTGTGGCAAGTCGTCGCTCGTGAAAGCAGGCCTGGTGCCGCGGCTGGCGAACTGGGTGACCGTCGTGTATGTGGAGGCGGCCACCTCGGAAACGGAACTCCGTTTGCTGAGGGGAATGCAGCGGCACGTACCGAACTTGCCCGGACACTTGGGCCTGGGCGAATCGTTGGCTGCGATCCGTAAGGGGCGGTTTCTGGACGTGGGGGAAAAGCTGTTGCTCGTGGTCGATCAGTTCGAGCAATGGCTCCATGCTTGGCCACTGGATGAGAACACGGAGCTGGTGCAAGCCCTGCGGCAATGCGATGGCGGCCGGGTCCAGTGCTTGCTCATGGTACGGGATGATTTCTGGATGGCAGCCACCCGCTTCCTGCAGGCTCTGGAAGTTCGTCTGTTTGAAGGTCAGAACTCGGCCGCGGTCGACCTCTTTGATACTCGCCATGCGAGGAAGGTGCTCGCAGCTTTTGGCCAGGCGTTGGGGACCTTGCCGGACGGAGCGAAAGAACTCACGAAAGAGCAAAGCAAATTTCTGGAGCAAGCCGTGGCGGGCTTGGGACGCGACAACAAAATCATCCCCGTCCGCTTGGCCCTGTTTGCCGAGATGGTCAAAGGAAAACCGTGGACTCCGGCCACGCTGAAAGAAGTCGGCGGCGCGGAAGGCGTGGGCGTTACCTTCCTCGAAGAAACCTTCACCGGCTCGACCGCACCACCGCAGCATCGGCTGCACCAGAAAGCGGCCCAGGCCGTGTTGAAAGCCCTGCTGCCTGAAGCGGGCAGCGACATCAAAGGTCATATGCGCTCCTACGCCGACTTACTGGAAGCGTCAGGCTATGGCAATCGGCCCAGGGATTTTGATGACCTGCTCCGCATCCTGGAAGGCGAGGTCCGCCTCATCACGCCGACCGAACCGGAATTGGTGGCGGGTGGCGGATGGCGGGTGGCGGGAGAAAAAGACAGGAAGCAGCCAGAGAACATTGCAGTCTCTTCTTCCACCACCGGCCACCCGCCACCCGCCATCTTCTCCCCACTACCTGCCACGCTTTTCTACCAGCTCACTCACGATTATTTGGTGCCATCGCTGCGCGATTGGCTGACCCGCAAACAGAAAGAGACCCGCCGCGGAAGAGCCGAGCTGCTGCTGGCGGACCGATCAACCGTGTGGAATGCCCGCCCGGAGAACCGGCAATTGCCCTCGATGGTACAGTCCTTCCAGATTCGATGGCTGACACAGAAGAAACACTGGACGCCGCCACAACGCAAGATGATGTGGAAGGCGACTCGATACCATGCAGTGCGAGGCGTGCTTGCAGTGTCCTTGGCAGTGGTAACGGTATTCTGGTGTTGGAACCTCTATCGGCAACAAGCCACCCTCACGGCCGGGCTGGTCGACCATCTTATCGATGCCAAGATCGAACAGGTTCCCAATATCATTGCCGAGCTTGATACCTATCGCCACTGGGTAGAACCCAGGCTTGCAACGATTGCTGAGGCGGCGTCCTCTTCCCTGCAGGCTAAATTACGTGCAAATTTGGCTCTATTGTCAGTAGACCCATCGAGGGTGGAATACCTGTACGATCGATTGCTCGACGCGGAACCAGCGGAGGTTTGTGTAATCCGAGATGCGTTGCTCCCTCACAAGGAACAATTGCTTGACCGATTATGGACCGTGGTCGAATCACCGGAAAAAAGCAAGGAATCACAACAATTACCCGCGGGGGCAGCGTTGGCAAAATACGACCCGGAAAGTGGGAAATGGAACAAGGGCAGCATTGTGGTGGTTTCCCGGCTCATGCGGGAAAACCTGATCTTCCTGCGGGTCTGGTCCGAAGCGTTTCGACCCATCAAGAACCAGCTGCTTGCACCTCTGTCCGCGGTCTACCGCAATCACCGGCCGGAACGCGCCGCGGAACGCAACGTGGCAACCAACCTCTTGGCCGACTACGCGGCCGATCAGCCGCAGGTCCTGGCCGACCTACTCCTGGACGCGGATGAGAAGCAGTACGCCGTCCTCTATCGCAAGTTCAAAGAACAGGGTGAACGGGGGCTGCCCGTGCTAGTTGGCGAGATCGACCGCACCCTCTCACTCAGTGCCAACGACGAGGCCAAGGAGAGGCTAGCGAAGCGGCAGGCGAACGCGGCCGTGACGCTCCTGCGCTGGAACCGGCCCGAGAAAGTCTGGCCGCTGCTGAAACACGGGCCGGATCCGCGTGCGCGAAGCTACTTGGTCCATCGCCTGGGTCCACTGGAAGTCGGCGCAGGGATCCTCATCAAGCGGTTCCAGGAAGAGGCCGACCCCACCATTCGCCGGGCGTTGCTGCTGAGCCTGGGCGAGTTCGGAAAGAGCGAGTTGTCCCCGGACACACGCACTCTACTGTTGCCCCAGCTTCAGGACATTTATCGCGCCGCTGCCGATCCGGGCCTGCGTGCGGCGGCCGAATGGCTCCTGCGGAAGTGGGAGCAACGAGCGTGGCTGGAACAGCGAAACAGAGAATGGGCCGGCGATAAGCTGGGGCGTGAGAATCAGCTGGCACACATCAAGAAGCAATTGGCCGACCCCAAAGAAAACACGCCTCCCCAGTGGTATGTCACCGTGGAGGGCCAGACGATGATCGTGCTTCCTGGCCCGGCCGAGTTCTTGATGGGATCGCCCCCGAGCGAAGTCGGTCGGGAAGACAAAGAGACCCCGCACAAAATGCGAATTGCGCGGACGTTCGCCCTTGCCGCCAAGCCGGTGACGGTGGCCGAATTCTCGCAGTTCAAACCCCATCACTCCGACATCGCTCAATGGGCGCCGACCGAGGATTGTCCGGTGATCAACGTCACATGGTATCAGGCAGCCGAGTATTGCAACTGGTTGAGCAAACGGGAAGGACTGCCTCCGAGCGAGTGGTGTTATGAGCCCCTGCACGTCCGCTGGACTATGCCGGCGCTGGCCGGTAGCACCATGGGCCTCCTGGGTGGACCGTTCGGGCCGCTCGCCGCTGCCTGCGCTCTCTATCCGGGACGAACCGATCCGAAATACCGGCCAGGCATGCGGCTGGCTCCGAATTATCTGCACCGCATCGGCTACCGCTTGCCGACAGAAGCGGAAATGGAATATGCCATCCGTGCGAAGGCGGGGACGAGCCGGTACTTTGGCGAGACCGACGAGTTGCTGCCCAAGTATGCCTGGTATAGCGATAATGCGAAGAAGCGGACCTGGCCGGTAGGCAGCCTGAAGCCGAATGATTTCGGTTTGTTCGATATGCTCGGCAATGTCTACTGCTGGTGCCAGGAGATCTACGATGACTATCCCAAGCCGGAAGGCGACAAGGTGTTTGAGGATAAAGAAGGCGTCTTAACCACCCCGGCCGAGTACGGCCGTGTGTACCGTGGCGGCTCGTTCAATAATCCTGCCTCCAGTGTCCGCTCTGCCGCTCGTAGTTCGGATCCGCCCATGCAGTTCTTCGTCGATGTCGGGTTCCGTCCGGCGAGGACGATCATGCCCTGAGCCGGAAACGGGATAAGTCCTGCCGCTCTTGCCACTTCGCAACTCCATCTCATTCGAAAGAGCCAGTGCGCCCAACTCGGACTCCTTCACAATTTCCCCTACATTCGGTACACTTCATTTTTCAACGAAGCAGGCACCATGGACACCGAGCCAAGTCGAGGGAACCCAGCGTGCTCATCCTTCCGGCCATCGATTTGCGGGGTGGCCAATGTGTCCGGCTCCAGCAAGGCGATTATGACCGCGAAACGGTCTTCGGCAGCGATCCGGTGGCCGTGGCCCGCCGCTGGGTCAGCCAGGGAGCCACAGTTCTGCACATCGTAGACCTCGACGGTGCGAAAGCCGGGCATGCGGTCAACGGCGACAGCATCCGTCGCATCGCGGAAGCGGCCGGGGTGCCCTGCCAGCTCGGCGGCGGCCTTCGCACCGATGCCGACCTTGTGCACGCGTTCGGCTTGGGCGTGGAGCGGGTGGTGGTGGGCACACAAGCGCTCAAAGACCCGGCCTGGTTCGAACG
>DATGIQ010000219.1:0-12645 GCA_035295665.1 Gemmataceae bacterium
CTACGAGTTCACCGCCGGAGTCCCGGCAACGTCCCAGCCGGACTGGCCCAGCAACAGCTCCCTTTGCCGAAAACCGGATGTTTTCAATTTGCTGGTATTTGCACATCCGCGTTGCCCTTGTACCAGGGCCACTATTCGGGAGTTGGCCATGGTGATGGCGCAGTGCTCCGATCGCATTGTCACGCAAATGCTCTTCCTCGAACCGGCCCAGGCCCCCGCAGGGTGGGCCGAAACAGACCTTTGGCACACGGCTGCGGCAATCCCTAGAGTCACCGTCGCCCGTGATCCAGCCGGCCTTCATGCGCAATGCTTCGGGGTGCGAACCTCTGGTCAGGTGCTTCTCTATGACGGCCACGGACACCTGCGGTTTCGTGGCGGCATTACCCTCTCGCGGGGACATGAGGGCGCCAATTTCGGCAGACAGGCGATCTACGACATCGTATTCGCAGATACCCACCAGTTCGTTGAAAGTCCTGTGTTCGGTTGCTCGCTTTTCGATCCGTCGCCACGGGCTCAACCGGAGCGGCCATCCCAACCGGAGGCAAGCCATGAGTGAATCGGCTGTGGTGGCTGAACGAGCCACCGCCATCTGGGAGGAGCAATGGCACAACAACCTCCGGCAAACGGATCGGTTGTTCGCGGGGTTGCTGGCCTGCGAGTGGCTGGGGGGGATCATCGCCGCGCTGGTGATCGCTCCCCGAACCTGGACCGGATCGGTTAGCCAGGTCCATTTGCATGTTTGGGCGGCCGTGCTCCTCGGAGGGGCGATCACCGCGTTTCCTGCCTTCCTGGCCCTTGCCCGGCCGTCGGCGGCGCTGACCCGACACAGCATCGCCGCCGGACAAATGCTCTTCGGCGCATTGCTCATCCACCTTACCGGCGGGCGCATCGAAAGCCATTTCCATGTGTTTGGCTCCCTGGCCTTTTTGGCTTTCTATCGAGACTGGCGCGTGCTGATCACCGCTTCGGCAATCGTGGCCGGTGATCACTTGCTCCGCGGCTTTTTCCTGCCGCAATCCGTTTACGGCGTCGCCAGCGGGGCCGAATGGCGTTGGCTGGAACACGCCGGCTGGGTCGTGTTCGAAGACATTTTCTTGATCGTCTCGTGCTGTCGGGGTATCCGCGAAATGCGGGAAATCGCCGAGCGCCAGGCATTGCTCGAAACCAGCAACCAGCGCACCGAGCAAACCGTACGGGAGCGGACGGCCGAGCTGGTGGAACGCAACCATGAGCTGCAACGGGCAACCGAAAAGCTCCAGGCGAGTGAAGCGCGGACTCGATCTATCCTTGATTCGGCCATGGACTGCATCATTACGATGGACCACGAGGGAAACGTCCTCGAGTTCAACCCGGCCGCGGAGCGAACGTTTGGCTATAGTCGGGCCCAGGTTGTCGGCCGGTCGTTGGCCGACCTGATCATTCCACCCTTGGCTTGGGATCGGGCGCGCCAGGACTTCAGTGGCTACCTCGCCAGTGGGGAAGGCTGGGTTCTCAACCACCGACAGGAAATGCGCGCCCGTCGAGCCGACGGCATCGAGTTCCCCGCCGAGTTGGCGATCGTTCGCGTTCCCATCGAAGGACAGCTCATGTTCACCGGCTTCGTGCACGATCTGACCGAGGAGAAGCAAGCCGAGAACCGGCTGGCCCAGGCGCGGGAGGAAAAGGTCTTGGCCGAGGCAGCCAACCGAGCCAAGAACGAGTTCTTGTCGCGCATGAGCCATGAGTTACGCACCCCCCTCAACGCCATCCTTGGCTTCAGCCAGTTGCTGGCAATGGATGCTCCCACCGATGACCAACAGGAGTGCATTGCCCAGATTGCCCGTGGCGGCAAACACTTGCTCACCCTCATCAACGAAGTCCTCGACATTGCCCGCATCGAAGCCGGCCGCATGGACCTGTCCCCTGAACCGGTTCGTGTGGGCGATGCGTTCCAGGAAGTTCTCGACCTCATGCAACCCCTCGGCGCGTCCCGCGGCATTTGCTTGGTTGCGGACCTGGAGGGTACGGGCGGTCAACATGTCCTGGCCGACTACCAAAAACTCAAGCAGGTGTTGCTGAATTTGCTGTCCAACGCCGTGAAATACAACCGCGAAAACGGAGAGGTCCACCTGTCATGTGAGGTCGCCCGGCCCGGTTGGCTGCGATTGGTCGTGCGGGATACCGGACCGGGGATCCCTCAGGAAAAGCTAGGCCGCTTGTTTGTGGCGTTCGATCGCCTTGGAGCGGAGCTGACGGGAGTGGAAGGTTCTGGCCTCGGTTTGGCATTGAGCAAGAGCCTTGTGGAACTGATGGGCGGAACGCTGACGGCTACCAGCGTCCTCGGCGCGGGAAGCCAGTTCAGCATCGAACTGGTCCAGACGGCAGGGCTCCCAGAGCGGGTGGCGGCGACAACGGAGGTCCGGCAGGCCGAGGCGGTAGCTAGCGCGGGGCACACCGTGCTCTACATCGAGGACAATCTGGACAACCTCCGGCTGGTGCAGCGGATTTTGGCACATCGGCCAGGGGTGCATCTCCTCACGGCCATGCAAGGGAGCCTGGGGCTGGAGTTGGCGCGGCAGTATCGACCGGACTTGATTTTGCTAGACGTGCATTTGCCCGACCTGCATGGCGAGCAGGTGCTGCGCCGGCTCCAAGCATCTGCGGAAACCCGGGCGATCCCGGTGACGGTCCTCAGTGCCGATGCGACCGCACGCCAAATTGAGCAATTGCGTGCGGCCGGAGCCCGGGATTATCTCACCAAGCCGATCGACGTGTCGCACTTCCTGGGGATGGTGGACGCGGTCATGGAGAAAGGAACGAGCAAGCTGTGATCCAGACTCCTTACCCCAATGCCAAGATTCTGCTCGTCGATGATCAGGACGCGAACCTTCGTCTGTTGGAGCGCATCCTGCGGCAAGGCGGCTATAGCTGTTCCCGCAGCCTCAGCGATTCGCGGCAAACGCTCTCGGTATGCCGGGAGTTTTCGCCGGACCTGATCTTACTCGACCTGATGATGCCGCACCTGGATGGCGTGGCGGTCATCAAGCAGCTCGAACCTCTGACGCAGGGAACTTATTTGCCCATCCTGATCCTGACGGCCGACGTGGCCGCAGAATCCAAATGGCGGGCGCTGGCGGCGGGAGCGAAGGACTTCCTGACCAAGCCGCTCGACGCCGTCGACGTGCTCTTGCGGATCAAGAACCATTTGGAAACGCGGTCCGTGTACCAGCAGCTCCAGCAATGGGCCGACCGGCGGATCCAAGAACAGGCCGACCTCCTCGACCAGGCCAATGATGCGATCCTGGTTACGAATCCGGACGATCGCATCCGGTATTGGAACCGGGGTGCAGAGCGCCTCTATGGATGGACGGCCGAGGAAGTGTTGGGCGAAGATGCCGGATCCCTCTTGGGCGGACGGCCGATGCCCGATCAGGAGGAAGCCAAGCAGAAAATGGCGGCGGACGGGAACTGGACGGGAGAGCTTCGCCAGGTGACGCGGGAGGGACGGCATATCGTTGTCGCCAGCCGCTGGACCCAGGTGCGCGATGAGGAAGGCACTGCCAAGGGGCAGCTGATCATCAACACCGATATCACCGCGAAAAAGGAACTGGAGGTGCAGCTCGCGCAGGCTCAGCGCCTGGAAGCAATTGGCGTGCTCGCCGGTGGGGTGGCCCATGACTTCAATAATTTGTTGACCATCATCATCGGTTACAGCGAGATGGCTCTTGGGGGGCTGTCCACGGAGGCTCCGACGCATGGCCTCGTTCAGGAAATCCGCAAAGCGGGCCAATGTGCCGCCACTCTGACGCGCCAGCTGTTGGCTTTCAGCCGCCGACAGGTGTTGGCCCCGGTTGTCCTGGACCTGAACGCCTTGGTACAGGAAACCGAGAAGATGCTCGGACGTCTCATCGGCGAAGATATCCTTTTGTCCACCCAGCTCGACCCGGACCTGAAGCGCGTGAAAGCCGACCCGGGACAGATCGAACAAGTCCTCATGAATCTCGTGGTCAATGCTCGGGACGCCATGCCCACCGGCGGTCAGCTTACGATCTCGACGCGGAACGCCGAGGTGGATGGAACCCTCGGACGCCGCTCGGGAGATCGGCAACGGGGCCCCCATGTCGCGCTGATGGTCCGCGACACCGGTTGCGGAATGGACGAAGCCACGCAGGCCCGAATCTTTGAGCCCTTCTTCACTACCAAAGCACTTGGCAAAGGGACCGGGCTCGGCCTTGCAACGGTGTACGGAATCGTGAAGCAAAGCGGTGGATTCATCGAAGTGACCAGCCAACGCGGACAGGGCGCGACCTTCGAGCTTTATCTGCCGGCGCTGATGTCGGAGGCGGCCCCCGAGAGGCCGTCCCAAGCAGGACAGCTGCTGCTCCCGCACGGTACAGGAACCTTGCTGCTCGTGGAAGATGAAGACAGGCTGCGCTCGCTGGAGAGTTACGTGTTGCGGTCGGCCGGGTATACGGTGCTCGAGGCGCGCGACGGCGAGGAGGCATTGCAGGTTTGCGAGCACCACCTGGGCGAGCTCGACCTGCTCGTGACCGACGTGGTCATGCCCAAGATGAGCGGACGCCAGTTGGCCGAGAAGGTAGCGGTGCTCCGCCCCGGCCTTCGCATACTCTACATGTCCGGTTACACCGATGATACGATGGTGCGCCACGGTGTGTCGGAAGCAACGCTGGCCTTCCTGCAGAAACCATTTACTCCATCCGTGCTAGTCCGCAAAATCCATGAGATGCTTGGCCAGTAGCCGCGGGGCATGGTGGCCTTCCAAGGCCGAAACGGTTGCCCAGACCCTTACTTCCAGTCTATTCCCGCGGTTGTTTCCTCCCACCGTTGACTGACAAGACGCCGTCTGCCTTTAGCTTCACGGGAGTCCTCCTGAACCATTATTGCCCTTTCTTCTCAAGATGCTCGTAGCGGTTCAAGCGTTCCTGCAACGCCGTCTGTTCATTGCGTAGGCGAGTCAGTTCTTCCCGGAGGCGGGTCAGCTCCACGGGCGCGGGCGCATTGCTGCGGATCTGTTCACCGGCTCGCTTGGCCAATTCGCGGACGCGCTCATCCGGATCATGCAGGCTGAGAGCGGCCAGCGTGGTCAGAGCCGGCGAAGCGGAGCGGCCCAGGTCGCGCAAGGCGGAGACCGCAGCCATCCGGAGGCGCCGACCTTCGCCCTCCAGGCAACCGGTGATCGCGGTCACCATCTGCCGCCGCTGCTCGTCCGTCGGATTGGCCGTCTGTGCCAATCGGACCAATCCTTGGAGAGCTGCGGCCCGGCATTCGCGCGGTTTGCCGCGCTTCGTCCAGGCGATCAGTGCGTCCAGGCCGGAAAAATCCTGAACCGTGCTCAACCCGTACAGGGCCGCGCTACGGATCGTTTCTCGGTGCGACGATTTGGCCAGCCACGGCAGCATGACGACCACGGTATCCGGCTGCTCAAGGTTTGCATACGCAGTCAGGGCCGCCGACTCGACGTAGTAGCCCGGATCACCTTTTTCGAGCAAGGCTTTCAAGGCGACGGCAACCTTCTGGTCGCGAGGGAATTTGCCGAGTCCATCGGCACAGGCGCGGCGCACCTTGGGATGGGCCAGTTGTAGGCCGGCGATCAGCGCATCGCGGCAAATCGGTCCGCCGGATTCGCTTAACGCCGCGGCAATCTCCACCTGCACGCCCCAGAATTTTTCGCGGGTCAAGGCCGCGGCCAGGCGCTCTTGTTCGCTCGGGACTTTCGACTGGGCAAAATGCCGGGCGGCCCGGAGACGCGCGCCGGCCGTCGTGCCGTCCTGGAGCTGGTTCTGCCACAAATCACGTCCTTTGTTTTCCTGAATCTCTGCCAGCACCGCCAGTTCGGGATCCATCTCGATGAGCGTTGGCCGGCTCGGCAACGGCACGAAGAAGGTATGCTCTTTGTCCGTGATCTCCTGTTGTAGCACGATTGGTTGAGATGCTGGCGGACAACGGAAGCGGAAGGTGAGCGGAAAGTGAAACGCCTCTCCCGCCTGGGTTTGCTTTACCACAATCCGGGCTTGCTTCGTATCCGCCAAGAATTCCGTCGTGATGTCGAGCCCTGGATTTCCCGGACGCTCAGTCCAATCGTAGAAAAAGCGTTCCAGATCACGGCCAGACTCCCGTTCCATTGTCCGGCGGAAGTCGACCGTCTCGGCACTGCGCAGCCGTTGTTCCGTGCCGTAGTGTTGGATCCCTTTCCAAAACGCTTCCTCGCCGAGCCGGTGGCGTAGCATGTGCAAGACCCATGCCCCCTTGGGATAAGCCCGGCCATCGAACATGGAGGACGGCGTCGGATAACGACGATCGACGATCGGACGCGTTTTTCCCTCACGAATGGCGCGACTGGACTTTAGCCAAACGTTATAGGCGTATTCGTCGGCTCCCTTGCTGTGCTCATCCCAGAGGGCTTCGGCATAGGAAGCGAACCCCTCGTTCAACCAGGTGTGCGCCCAGTCCCGGCAAGTAACCATATCGCCCCACCATTGATGGGCCAGCTCGTGAGCGATGAGGCTATCCGGTGAGCTATCCAGCAGGGCACGCTGATCGTGCAACGCGGATTCGGTCAGTGTGGTTGCACTCGTGTTTTCCTGGCCCCCGGCAATGAACTGTTCGACGACGACTTGGGCGTATTTGTCCCACGGGTAATGGATGCCGAATCGTTTGCTGAAAAACTCCAGCATTTCTCGCGTCCGTCCAAACGTGCCGGCAACCAGATCCTTGCGGCCTTTCGGCACGTAATAGAGGACGGGCAGACGGTCCCATTCTTCCGCAACAACATCGAATTGTCCGACCACCATGCTGATCAGGTAAGACACATGTGGCTTGTCCTGGAGCCAATGGAAGGTCACGGTTTTCTCCGCCGGGTTAGCCTGCCGACGGACCAGCCTGCCATTGGACAAGACCTCAAAGCCCTCCGCGACGGTAACAACGAGTTCCGTCGTTTGCCGCTGGTTCGGCTGATCGAGGCAAGGAATCCAGTGCCGGTTATCGGTCGGTTCGCCGTGACTCCAAACGGTGAGCGGCACCTCGGGCTCCGCGGCAGACGGACCGAAGAAGTAAAGTCCCGCCTTGGGTTCGCGGATGCGGTAATCAATGGCCAGCTCAGCGCTCTGGTTGGCCGGCCAGGACGGTTCGAGATCGATGATTAATTTCTTGCCGTCGTTGGTGAATCGAACTGGTTGCCGGTCGCCGTTCAGCACCGTGACGCTCTTGACTTCGAAATCCACGGCGTCGAGGCTGATGTTTGTCAGCGGCCGAAGGCTGCGGAGCTTTAGCGTCGCCCGAGCCTCGATGCTCTTCTTGGGCAGGTCGACTTTCAAATCAAGGCGGATGTGCTGGATATCAATGGGCCGCTCACCAGCGGTGCGAAGCGGTTCAAGGACAGGGGCCGCTGCTGGATTGGCCGGAGTTTCGGCAGCCGGCGCCGGCGGTGTCGCCGCCGCCCCGCCCCGGCGACCGCGCGCCTGTCCCCAGGCGGCCGATTCGAGTTGTGGAACGACGGTGATCAAGAGCACGTAGAGGAGCAGTCCGGACAAGCGACGCATGAGGGAATCTCCACAAAAACGACATTTGCGAATGCGCAGACTCTTCGAGAACGCAACAGGCAGCGGCGATGAGGAGTCCGTATCCATGTTCACCATCTCTTGACGCAGTTGATTATTCTAGCTTGATCCGGTGCGCGGGGGAGTCGGGCCGGGATTCGTCGGAGAGTGGGCGATTAAACCATTCTTGATGGAGGATCTGCTGAAATTGCAGTTCACGGAGCGTATCCGTAGTCTTTACGGTGTCTCTCCACGGATCGCCCTGGGCGCTCGAGCAGCCGCTCAGAGTGGAAAGAAGACCGAGCACCAGCAGAAACCAACGACGAGGTGGGAAATGCCATCCCATGACTGGCTCATTTGGGCACTGATCTCGGCTGTGTTCGCGGCCCTCACGGCAATCTTTGCCAAAGTAGGTCTTGGCGGGATCGACGCGGACTTCGCCACGCTGGTGCGCACCGTCGTCATCGTCCTCGTGCTCGCTGTTTTTGTTGTCGCCGCGGGAAAATGGCACGATCCGCGGACCCTCAGCGCCAAGGCGGTGGGCTTCCTGGTACTCTCCGCGTTGGCGACAGGTGCTTCATGGGTGTGTTATTTCCGCGCGCTGAAGCTAGGTGATGCGGCCAAAGTTGCCCCGGTCGACAAATTGAGCGTGATCTTAGTGGCGATCTTCGCGGCCGTCTTTCTCCACGAGCGCCCTTCTTTGGGCCAATGGCTAGGCATCGGCTTGGTGGGCATGGGCGTAATCATCATCAGCTTGAATCGCTGATGGCCTCCCAATGCGGCCGCAGTTGCCAGCCCGCCGGCCGTCAATACCCAGTTGTCCGCTTCCCTTTCGGTGGCCATACGAGATGCGGAGCAACTGTGGCCCAACACAGTCGACCACGTCACGGCGCGGGTGCCTGCAAAGGCTGGACTCTGGTTTGCCTGGCGCTGGACTTGGGCCTACGGTTCACAGCCTGCGGCTTCGATGAGCTGCGGATCAGAGCCGTTTCGTCGAAGCATCCCTCTTCCACCAGGTTTGCGCTGTCTCGCTTGCTACGCACCAACTTCTTTGGAAGCAGAAGCCGCACGGCGCGATGCAAAACGCCGATCCATTCTGCTGCGCGAGCCCATCTTGGTAGACGAGAATAAGGATGCAGCAATGCTGGCCGCCATCGAAGGAGCATTCCGTCCGCTCGAATTCCGCGCTTCAAAGAAGGACGAAACTGTGCAGCCGCCGGATCCTGGACGTACATGCCTTCGAGCAGGCGCTGGCCCGCTGGGTCGCCTCCCGTCCGCCGGAGGGCCAAGAGAGATTGCTTTCCCTGGAAGGCAAAACCGCGCGGCAGCCGGGACGGGAAGTGCCCCGCCAACACTTGGTCGCCGCCTACGGCGCCGAAGCCGGGACGGTGCTGGGCCAGGTCCGAGTCGATCCCAAGACCAACGAGCACAAGGCCGCCCTGAGGTTGTGGGAAATCGCCTTTGCCAAGCCCTCCGCGTTCTCGGCTTGCCTCAGCTCCAATTATCAAACCGCCCTGGGTGGTTCCAGAGAGCTAAGCGCTGGACTTTTCGGCGCCGCGTGCTAGGGTTGAACAACCCTTCTGTCTGATTCCCCCTTCAGACCGGTACCTTTTCTCGGACCCGTCCCGATCCTGTGCGGAGACGGACATGCTTGACGAGTTGCAGAATTGGTGGCAGCAGGTAACTCCAGAGATGCGCGAGGCCGGCCAGCGGGGCAGTCTCGTGTTGGCCGCTCTCATCGGCGGATATTTCCTTGGATCGATGGTGGCCCATTGGCTCCGCGCGAAGAATTTCGATGCGGCCCTCCGCCTTCCGGGTTCACCGACTCCGGCTACGGACCCGAGCCGCTGTTTCAGCGCGACGACGGTCGCAGGTCTCCTTGTCCGGCTGACCGTCTGGGCGGGCGCCGCTTGGTGGCTGGCACGCGATTACGGGAAACCGGAGGTCGCCAGCGCCCTGGCCCTGATCATCAATCGGGCTTGGGCGCTGGCCACTGTGCTGGTCGCAGCTCTTTCCCTGGGAAGCCTGCTCGCGGGTCGAGTTATCGATTGCCTGAAAATCGGATCGGAAGGGTTGGCTTCTCGCAACGGGACGGCTGCGTCCCCTCGCAATTTGGCCGGCGTCGTAGCCGCGGCGGTCTATGGTCTAACCGTACTTCTGGCTCTCTTGATGGCTGCTGACTTCTTCAACTGGCCGCTGACCCGCAGCGCCGCCGACGCATTGTGGCAGCTCGCGCGGCACCTCTTGGTCGCCGGCGCTGCCTTGTTCATGGGTCATCTGGGCGCCGGATGGGCACGTGATCTCGTGATGCTCGACGCGGCCACAACCCCAGAGAAACGAATGGGGCTCTTCACCGGCCTCGGAATCGTGGCGGTCACGACCATGCTCGCTGTGGCCGTTCTGCTGACCAGCATCGGTGTGCTTTTGGGCCTTGCAGTCTTGGCCATCCTGGCGACGATGCTATGGTTTGTGCGGCATGATCTGCCGGACATTTCGGCCGGTTTACAACTGCGCGCCAACAAGGTCCATGAGGTGTGGTTCGAGGGCGCGCCCTGGCAAGTGGCCAAGGTAGGATTGGTCTCGACCGAGGTGACCCGGGCCGGCGCGTTCCACCGAGTTCAAAATCGCGTGGTGTTGGAAGCCCGTATGCACGCGGCACCAGTAGACGCCGGCCGGGGCTGATCGGCAACGAATTCGTCCGCATGCGGGGAGGGGTTCGCGGAAGCAGGCCATGATGAGATCAGGCCATACGGACGAGTCGCCGCGACGCCTCGGTGTGCCGGAGCCGCGTTGGTTGCGGGTTCCGGTGTCCATCGTGCAATTTGCTGCCGTGTTTGCGGCAGTCGTCGGTGCCCTCAACTGGTTGGTGGGATTCTACGTCGATGCACTCCTGCCCGATCGAAAGACGCCCCGACTTCGGGACAGCTTTGAGCAGATAATACAGCCGAAGCCAGGTTTCCGAGCGCTCCCGGTGCCGATTGTGTAACTCGAGCAGACGTGCATCGGCCCGAGTTTCGTCGGTGTCGATTGCCCAGTTCCAAGCCTCGTCCCGCTCTTCCTCAAATGAGGGCGGCAGCGACTCCGGCACGGGTCGTTCGCCGGCAGGCGCATTCGGGTTGCCGGCTTCGGATCTCTCCGGCGGACGCTGCGCGGCTGGCGGAAGGTCAACCGCATGAGTTGACGGCTCGCCAGGCTCTTCGAAAGGCGCAAAGAACTGCTTGTCTTGCCGAGCCACCTCGTGGGCTTCACGGATACGGCGAAAATGTTCCGGAAATTGCTCCGGCTTGAAGAGGCGCATCAGGCGAACATATGCCCCGCGAAGATCGCGTTCCCCAACACCGGGCGGAACGCCGAGCAACTCGAAGGCGTTAAGGAAAGGTGAAGAAATCCACCGCTGATGGACGACGGCGCAGAAATCCGCTGCGATTGAGAATGTGCCGCTGTCGATCAAAACGAACACCTTGCCCGAAAACGGATGCTTCCCCGGTGCATGCTCCGCGAGGCCTGGATGTAGTTTTGCGGTCAGGAAATAGCCACCGGCCGGGTTCGGAATTGTGGCTTCACGAACCGGGGCGATTCAGGCTGTCGTCCGGCATATCATTGCAGAGGACCATGAGTTGCCTTCCTTCGATCGGCACACGCAACGGAAATGTGCGTGCGTGCTTCATCGCCGTCTCTCGCTCTTCATCGTGGTCCATGCTCGTGTGCCCACAACGGATCAGGGCCAGCATCTCGGCCGCGACCACCACGAAGCCCCTTTCATCACACGGTTCAGCTTCGTCCGCTGGGTATCGAACCAGTGATCCATCTCTGTCTTGGTTGAATATCGATACAACCCAGGGTGGGATTCTTCGAGTGCACGCCGCATCAGATCAAAGTCCGCCTGCCTTTTTTGCCGGTGACATCTCCCTGCCGGTACCCAAATTACTGCTCGGTTCTGCTCGAGACTTCGCGGCTCCGGGTTCTGGACCGATCAAACCCGCAATGGGCAAACCGATGACTTGGGAGAAATTCTTCATCAGCTGTCCCTCGATCTCAGTTTTAGTTGCGACAACTCGATGGTTCACGGATAGCGCTGGTCCACCGGTCAATTTCACAATTTCGTACCTGCCTACAACATACTTGGGGTATTGTGATCAGGTGGGGCTTGTCGTGGTCAAGCGCCGGCCGTGAGCATCACTTGGAGCAGAAGCCGAAAACGTCGTCCATCGCCTTACCAAGGTCTTTCAAAGCGAGGATTGGCCATGCAGCCATGCATCGTGATATTGTTGGCAATGATGACGGGCGAACCGTGTTCGACTCAGACGGATGCCATCCCCTCCTGGCCCGATGTAATCCAGAAGCCCTACGAGCATCTTGCTACCCCTGAGCTTGGCCTGAAGCCGCTCTTGCAAATGCAAGATGATCAAAGCATCACCACCAAGGAAGTCTGGGAGAAACAACGGGAAGCCTTGCGCTCTGCTTGGCTCAGACGCTTGGGAGAATCGCCCGCCAAGCCAGAAAAGTTGGACGTCCAGGTACAAAGCCGGGAAGTGGAACCCGATCATGTGCGCCAGCAGGTGACCTTTGCGAGCGAAGGCGAGGATCGCATCCGTGCGTACTTGCTCCTGCCCAAGGAGTTGAAAGCAGGTGAGAAGCGGCCTGCGATCGTCGTGTTCCATCCCACGACGAATGAGACCTTGCGCGAGCCCGTCGGCCTCGGGAAACGCCCCGAGATGGCCTTGGCCTTGCAGCTCGTCCGTCGTGGCTATGTTACGCTCAGTCCCGAGTGTTTCATCATGAAAGGTGGGGGGGCGCGGGCGCAGGCTGGGGAACTCGCCCGGCGAAAACCAGGGTGGACTGGCCTGGGAAAAATGACATTTGATGCCTCCCGGTGCGTGGATTATCTGGAAACGCTTCCCCATGTCGACCCTGCCCGCATCGGCTGCATCGGCCATTCGTTGGGAGCCAAAGAAGTTCTCTTCGCGATGGCCTTCGAACCTCGGTACCGAGCCGGTGTGTTCAATGAAGGCGGCATCGGCTTACGGATGAGCAATTGGACCGATCCGTGGTATCTTACCGAAGCCATGAAGTCGTACATGCCAGCGCAGGAAAACCACCAGGTCATGGC
>DATGIQ010000220.1:0-13978 GCA_035295665.1 Gemmataceae bacterium
GCGCGATGTGAAAGTGATCGGCCTAGGTCTGCCCAACGACAACAAGCGCTATGTCCATGAGGGCATCACGGACTGTGTCGTGCTCTGGAACACGATGGACTTGGGATACTTGACGGTGCAGGCGGCGTCTGCGCTGAAAAAGGGAACGCTCAAGCCGAGAGACACATCCTTGCAGGCCGGCCGGCTGGGCAAGGTCGAAATTCAGGGGGACAATATCCTGCTCGGTACGCCGTTCACCTTTACCAAGGACAACATCGATCGGTTTGATTTCTGATCGGAGTGGCTTCCGCAGCCGGTACCTGCCCGGAGCGCCAGCGATGGGTTCCGGCGTGCCAACCCGTCGCTGGCGCTCCGGGCGGGTATCTCTCGGAATGGCTGTGGATGGTCTACTTTCTTACACAGTGCTTCACGACGTACTCGAACACCTCGTCGGAAGTGAGCTTCCGCAAATCGGCCTTGGTGAGCTTGCGCCGCCCCGGTGCCAGGAACCGTTTGATGCCCTGGTTGAGCCGCAACTTGAATTCCACGCGGGAGCAAATTTCGTGGGCTTTGTCGTATTCCAGCTTCTTATCCCGCATCAGCCGTAGCTCCAGATATTCGTGGCTGATGAGGAAGGGAATCTCCCCGCGCGCGACATCCTCTTCGATCCAGATTTCGTCCTTCGGACACCATCGGTAGACGTAACCGTGGCCACCTTCCACATAGTCGGTCTTGTACCACGTGCGAACCAGGTTCCCATCCACGAGCCAGACGTCGATCGGGAACTCAGCGTCGGGAAGCGTCAGATAGTGCTCGATATACAGCTGTGACGGAATGCGTTTGTGCGGCCGTCCCGCTCGAAATTTCAGGCCCAGCAGCTTTTCGCGCAGCAATCGTTCGACGTTGAGACCGGCCGTGTATGCTTGGTCTTCCGGCTTGCCCTTATCCTGCTCTTTCATCCGCGCAAGGACATTCGCAATGTAAAAGAGGCCTTCCTTCTCGATGCTCTTGTCGGCGATCCAGATCTGCCCTTTGGGAATCAGGCGGGGGAATTGTTCATATGTGGCAAAGTTGCCGAACTCCTCATCGGATCGCGTCGCATCGCGGACCGCAAGGGCGTTGACGGAGTAGATGTCGTAATTCTCGTGCCGGATGATGAACCGTTTGTTGAATTTGTGGTGGGCTCGGCTTGTTTTTGTCATGGCATTGCCTTGCACAAATCAGCCAAGAAAAGAGGCCTGCTGGTTCGAGACCCTGAGGCTTCCATCCAATCGAAGAGAGCCATCCGAATGGGATAATGGAAGTGCGAATTTTGTGCCAAACCGGCCGTGCATCACGGTTGCTTTGAGAGGAACTATTGGAAAGAATGCACGTAGCCGCGCGGCTCCAGAGCACTCCGCTTGCCGTCTTCTTCCAACCAGAATCCTTGGTCAACGCATTCGCCGATGTGCACGCAGGTAATTCCCCGTATCGGCTGTGCCTGGAGAAGGCGTTGGGCATCCGTGGCCGGTACGGCAAATACCAGCTCGAAATCTTCGCCATCGGACAGGGCGTGATCCAGCGGCGATCGGCCGTCCTGGATCGTTCGGGCCGCGTTGCTGATCGGAATCGCTTCCGCGCGGAGCAGGGCACCACAGTGGCTTTCTTCGCAGAGGTGATGGACGTCGGCCGCCAGGCCATCGCTGATATCGATCATCGCATGGAGATCCGCCTGCTCATGAAGCTGGAGGGCCTCCCGGATACGCGGCGTAAACGCCAGATGTTTGCCCAGGATGCTGCCGCCCAGCGGTCCGGTAACCAGCAGCCAATCCCCCGGTTTTGCACCGGAGCGGCGAACCGGTCCGCGCGGCGTCGCCTCGCCGAGCAGCGTGACGCAAATCACGAGTGGACCATCCCAGCTGTTGGTGTCCCCGCCTGCGATGGCCGTATTGAACGCATCGGCCACATCACGCAGGCCGCGGTAAAGCTCTTCGGCCAGGGTCCGACCTTCCCGCCGCGGCAAAGCGACACTGACGACCGCGGCGACCGGCTTGCCGGCCATGGCGGCGATGTCACTGAGGTTGACGGCCATGGCCTTGCGGCCCACCGCGCGCGGCCCGGCTTCCGACAAGCGAAAACAGGTGCCGTCCATCAACATGTCGGTGGTGACCAATGCCGGAGCGGCCGGGTTCCAGCGCAGCGCCGCACAATCATCGCCCGGGCCGATCAAAAGACGATCGTCGGCCGGCGTTTGCTGCCGAACCCAGTCGATGTAGGCAAACTCTCCCGCGGAAGAATTCATGGCGTTTGGGCGTGTTTATTGGCTCGTTCGGATGGTTCGTAGGGTTTTGATTGTGTGCCGTTCCATCGTGAGGTAAACTCGGCTCCCAGAAGCGCTCCGAATGCGACCGTCTGTTTCGCGGCAGTTCTGCGAGCCGCCGCGAATCGAAAAGCATTGCGATTGTACTCCAAAGAGGTTGGACATGCGAGATAGGCCAAACGAGATTAGCGGTTCCTCTCGTCGAGAATTCCTTTCCACGATCGCCGGTCTGACCACGGGAATGGCATTTCCAGGGATTGGCTTCGCCGCCGACCGGCCACACAGCCAACCGCCCCCGCGCACCGATAAGCCAGGCAAGAAATTGGCCGTGATCACCACAGCCTATTACTACCTGTCCCACGCTTACCACATCTGCGGCCGTTTTCTGAACGGGTATCTGCACGACGGCCGGATGCACTACCCTGACTTCGCCATCGCCGGCATGTACGTGGAACAGACCAAAGAAGGAGACCTTAGCCGCGAATTGGCTCGCCAGCATGGGTTCACTCTATTTCCGGATATTGCCGCCGCTCTCACGTTGGGTGGTAAGGACTTGGCCGTCGATGGCATCCTCCTTATCGCGGAACACGGCGATTACCCTTACAACGCCAAGGGCCAAAAACTCTATCCCCGCTACGAATTCTTCCAAAAAATCATCGAAGTCTTCCGCAAGTTCGACCGCACGGTGCCGGTCTTTTGTGATAAGCACCTGTCCTATGATCACAAGCAAGCCCAGCAGATGGTGGAGACGGCGCAGCGGCTGCGTTTCCCGCTCTATGCCGGCTCGAGTTTGCCGGTGACGTGGCGGCGGCCGGAGCTGGAGCTGCCGCTCGGTGCCGCGATCGAGGATGCCTTGGTTGCCTCGCGCGGCGAGCTGGAAATCTACGGTATTCATGCTCTCGAAGCCCTCCAGTGCATGGTCGAACGACGCCACAAGGGCCAGCAAGGCGTTCGGGCCGTGACTTGTCTGGAAGGCGACGCGGTCTGGAAAGCCGGCGACCAGGGGCTCTGGTCCTGGGAATTATTGGAGCATGCCCTGGGCCGAAGCCCTTCACTCAATGTCGGCGATATCCGCGAGAATTGTCGCCATTTCGTACCGCCGCCGGGCAGGCCAACGTTTCTCAAGGGTCCGGTGGCATTTGTGCTGGAATATCGCGATGGCCTGCGCGCAACCGTTCTGCTATTGAACGGCCATCAGGATGACACGAGCTTCGCTGCCCGGGTCAAAGGGGAGAAAAAGCCGGTCTCGACGCTCTTTTATTTACCGCCGCCGCCGGGGGCCGGATTCTTGCAGGCGCTGACCGTGAAGATCGAAGCTTTTCTCGCAACCGGCCGGCCCCCGTATCCGGTCGAGCGGACGTTACTGACGGGAGGTGTGCTGGACTACGCCTTGGATTCTCGGTTCCAAGGGCACAAGCGCGTGGAGACGCCGGATCTGAGAATCGCCTACGATGCGCCGGAGGATTCCGGATTTATGCGCGGCGACTATGCCAGCCCGGGCTGATTGGATGCATCGAATACCGGATTCGGTTGTGCGTGTTCGGTATCGTTTACACGGACCGGAGCAGGCATCGCATTTGCATTTTCCTTCTGCTGTGCTGGTGGCATTGGGCTTGCAAGTCGATGAGGCCATCCGGCCGCCGTCTTCACCGCCTTGCCGACTTCCTTCGGCGGGGAAGGAGAGGGCTTCATGAGTCAAGTAAAGTCGTTTGGCTCCTCCTTCGCCGCGGCCCTGCGGCAGCGGTGCCCGAAGTGCCATCAAGGCTCGGTTTTCAGCGGGCAGTTCCGCATGAACGAGTATTGCCCACAATGTGGACTCCGTTTCGACATGTACTTCAGCTACGCCCTTTCGATCCCCATCCTCGGCTTGCTGATTCTTGCCGGGCATCTCTTGCTGCCGGACTGGGCGATCGAAGCCATCATCGGATTGGCGGCACTCGCTTACATTCCGTTTATGCCGTTCGTGTTCCGCTATTCGCGCGTGTTCTGGATTTACTTTGAGCGGTGGGCCAACCCGAACTTTTGATCCTCGGTGGGGCCCTGTTCAGAGCCACTTCCAACACCGTTCGGGAAAGGAATCTCGCTACGATCCTTCTTGTCCGATCCCAACGACGACTTAGCATAGCAAAAAGACGAAGGTGCTCTAGACTTCAAGAAATCCCGCCCGTATACTTGCGTTCAGATTTCGCCATGGCAGGAGGAACTGCCCGTGCAACCTCTACTCTTCCCAGTTGGCCAATTCCCAGAGCGGCTGCAACGATTTCCCAAGACTCGGTACATGGGTTCGAAGTACCGTCTGCTCCCTTGGATGCACCGAGTCTTTTCTCAAATCGAATTCGATACGGTCTTGGATACCTGTAGCGGATCTGGATGCGTCGCTTACTTATTTAAAGCCATGGGCAAGCAAGTAACGGCGAACGATTTTCTGCACATGAGCTTCACCTTGGCCCAGGCGCTCATTGAGAACTCAAGCGTGACCTTGGATCGGGAAATCGTGAAACTTCTCCTGGAGTACGATCCACGCCATCGACATTTCATCGAGAACACCTTTGCGGGAATTTTTTTTACCACCGAAGACCTGAGGTTTTTGGATTTAATCTCTTGGAACATACGCAAGTTGCACAATCCATTGGAGCGGGCCCTGGCACGAGCTGCTTTGGTACGCTCGTGCGTCAAGCGACAGCCCCGCGGAGTTTTTACCGTCGCAGGCGATCCATCCCGCTACAAAGACGGACGACGAGATCTTCTTTTGTCGCTCCGCCAGCATTTTGAAGAGCAAGTAGCCGCTTTCAATGCTTGTGTGTTCGACACTGGGCGGCGCCATCGAGCTTTGCTCGGCGATCTTTTCGAACTCACACCTGGCGAATTCGATTTGGTCTATATCGATCCTCCTTATGTGCCACGCTCCGACGATAATTGTTACATCAAAAGGTATCATTTCCTGGAAGGCCTGGTCACTTATTGGGAGGGGATGCACATCCTCGAGGACACCCGCGTAAAAAAGATTCGCAAACCTTTCACGCCGTTCTCCTATCGTCGCACCGCTCTTCCCGCCTTTGAGCGTATGTTCGAGCGATTCTCTTCCAGCATCATTGCCCTTTCCTATTCCTCCAATGGATATCCCGATTTGGAACAAATTATTGCTCTTTTACAGCGTTACAAGCCGAGCGTCACTGTGCATGAACGGGACCACCGCTACCACTTCGGCACTCATGGGGCGGCACGAAGGACTCGCACGACTGAATACCTCATCGTGGGGGAATCGTGAAGCGGTATCGTCAGTCTGTTGACGACCTGCTATACATGCTCTCTGCTATGGATGTTTCTTGGCAAGATGAGCACTCCCGAGCAGTGCTTCGCACTTTGGATACTCTGCCTGAGCGGCATATCTACTCGCGCGAAGCTATCCACCAACTCTTGGAAGCGGACTACACTGTTGGCCTCACAATTATCCGCTTGGCCCTGGATTTGTCAAAGGACGAATTCGAGTTGCAGATGCGCGGGATGCTCGGAGGTGGCAGTGCCGGCGTCAAACGGTTTCAGTCAGCCCCAGATACCTACATGGATGCTCTGGTGGAAATGGGGATCTTGAAAAGCTTCCGGAGGCTTACCGCCAAGCCCGTTACCTGGCGGGACATCCTAGTCGAGCGACTCAAGCTGGGGCGCGGAACTGCGATCAAAGGCCAAGTACGGGGCCGGCAATTGGAGGACTTCACGGAAGCGATCGTTTCCCGCGTGTTTCACGATGTGGGCTATGCCGTGCGTTGTCGATTTGTCGGCTCGAGTGGCGAAAGCACCGAGAAAGCAGACTTTGCCATTCCCTCGAAAACGGACCCTGCCATCCTTATTGAAACCAAGGCTTACGGGGCGACTGGCAGCAAACAAACCGACATCCTGGGCGAAATTTCTCGAATCGTCGCGGAAAAACGCCACGATACGCATTTATTACTTGTCACCGATGGGATTACCTGGCGGGCCCGTGTCAGCGACCTTCGCAAATTGGTTGCTCTTCAAAACGAAGGGAAAATCAGCCGCATTTATACCCAACAGATGGCGGCAGAACTTGAAGGCGACCTTCGCCAATTGCGGCAGGATCACCATCTGTGAATCTGCTTTCGAATCGATATCCTATCCGTGGCCGCGTGCCCGTTCCGCCACGCGCAATTGTGCCCGGGCCCGTTCCCGATTTTTCTGCTGAGCTTCCTGCGCCTCCGCCGGCAGGGTGACCATCGGCGCAGTCTCCAGCGTTTGCGTGGCCGCTTGCGTGTCGATGTCTTCGCCGCGGATAGCCCGCGGCGTCAGCACGGTCACGACATTTCTCCGTACCTGAGCGAAGCCGCCATCCACGAAGAACCGCCGCGTCGTCGTTCCGTGACGGAGCCGTAGCTCGCCGTAGCCCAGCCGGCCGATCAACGGCGCCCTCCCGCGGAGAACGCCCAGCTCGCCGTCATACATGGGCAACGCAACGAAATCAACGGGCTCATCCAGGACCGCCCGCTCGGGGGTGACCACGACGCACTGGAGCGAATCAGGCATGGGATCCATGACCGTTGCCTCATTTCACGCAAGGTTTAGGCCGCCATCCGCTTGGCCTGTTCGGCAGCCTCTTCGATCGCCCCGACGTACATGAACGCACTCTCGGGCAGGTGATCCCACTTGCCGTCGCACAACTCTTTGAAGCTGCGGATGGAATCGGCCAGGGACGTCACTTTGCCGGGCCGGTTGGTGAACGCCTCGGCCACGATGAACGGCTGCGACAAGAATCGCTCAATTCGACGGGCGCGGGCCACGACTTGCTTATCTTCTTCGCTCAGCTCCTCGACGCCCAGGATCGCGATGATGTCCTGTAGCTCGCGGTAACGCTGCAAGATTTGCTGGACGCGCCGGGCCACGGCATAATGTTCCGCACCGACATATTGGGGATCGAGGATGCGGCTATTGGAAGCCAACGGGTCGATCGCGGGGTAGATGCCCTTTTCGGAAATGCTCCGCTCGAGATAAATGAACGCATCGAGGTGCTGAAAGGCATTGGCCGGTGCTGGGTCGGTCGGGTCATCCGCCGGTACGTACACCGCCTGCACGCTAGTGATGGCACCGCGTGCCGTACTGGTGATGCGTTCTTGCAGCTCGCCCATCTCCGTTGCCAAGGTCGGCTGATACCCCACGGCGCTCGGCATCCGTCCCAGCAACGCCGACACTTCTGAGCCGGCTTGTGAAAAGCGGAAAATATTGTCGATGAATAGTAGGGTATCCGCCCCGGTCGAATCGCGGAACCATTCGCACATGGTCAGAGCGGTCAACGCCACCCGCAAGCGGGCCCCCGGCGGCTCGTTCATCTGGCCGAACACCATGGCTGTCTGCGTGATGACCGAGCGGTCGGTCTTGCCGACTTTGGTCTCCTGCATTTCCAACCAGAGGTCGTTCCCTTCGCGGGTTCGTTCCCCGACGCCGGCAAACACGGAGTACCCGCCGTGCTGGCTGGCAATGCGGGCGATCAGCTCGGTGAGAATGACCGTCTTGCCGAGCCCGGCGCCGCCAAAGAGCCCGGCCTTACCGCCACGAACCAAGGGTGTAAGCAAATCAATGACCTTGATCCCGGTTTCGAAAACTTCTGTCTTGGGAGAGAGCTCGGCCAAGGGGGGCGGCGGTCGGTGGATAGGACGCGACTCCGGGGCATGGACCGGACCTCGGCCGTCAATCGGTTCGCCGAGCAAATTAAACACGCGGCCCAAGGTTTCCTTGCCGACGGGCACCGTGACCGGCGCGCCGGTGTCGGCGACATTCATGCCACGCACCAGCCCATCCGTCGAACCGAGGGCCACGCACCGCACCCGGTTGCCGCCCAGGTGCTGCTGCACCTCGCCGGTCAGATGGATCGGGATGCCCTTATATTCGGCCTCAATCTTGAGAGCGTTGTAAATCTCGGGCAGGTGGCCCTCATCAAACTCTGCATCGAAGGTCGAGCCGATCACCTGGACAATTTGTCCAACGCGATGCCCCTTAGCAGTTGCTTGTCCGTCAGTGGCAATGGCCATGGGAACTCCGTCTATGAATCAGGTCTCTGAGACTGAACCGTTTCCCGGTTCCAAGGTGATAACCATCTGTCGCTGAGATCTTCCGGCGTTGTGGCTGTTGGCGGTTTGATTCGCGGGTCCAAAGGCCTGCCGTGTTCCGCGAAATCTTCGATAAGATTCTCCAGCACTTCGTATTCTTCCATCCGCGAGCCAACGAGAGGCTTCGTCCTCGTTCTCAAACTCCAAACCTTCGCCTCCGATCAGGAGTTGAACTGTTCCGTCATCGCGCGTTGTCAGCCGTGCCGAAACTAGTTCTGCATTTCCTGAATAATGGTAGGTGGCATCATCATACCACCATTCTGTCTTCATCGTCATCTTCCCGTCCGAATCAGGCTGTACAGGCCACTTCCTGAAGCCCTGCTCGTTCGGTGATGTCGGTCGTTATTATTTGAGTGCCTCCGCCCCTCCAATCACCTCCGCAATTTCCTTCGTAATCTGTGCCTGCCGGGCTCGGTTATACTGCCGTGTCAATGTCTTGATCATGTCGCCGGCGTTTTCAGTCGCTGCCTTCATGGCTACACGGCGGGCAATCTGTTCGCTCACCGCCGCATCCAGGAAACATTTGAAGAGCCGCACCTTGAACGATACCGGCAAAATCTCTTCCAAAATATCACGGGGGTTCGGGATAAATTCGTATTCCACCTTCGCAGCGGAAGGAGTGGCCCCCTGAGAAGTCGGCGTCGCCAACGGCAACAGAGTATCGACAACCGGGGATTGCCGGGCGGCGTTCCAGAACTTCATGTAGCACACTTCCACGCGGTCGAGCCGGCCGCTGACATATCCGCTAATGTAGCGATTGGCCAGCTCTTCCACCTCCTCGAAGCGGGGCTTGTCCTCGAAGTGCGTGAACGTGTTTTCGGCGGCGATTCCCTGGAAGCGAAAATACGCAATTGCCCGTTTTCCCGATAGCTCCAGGTGCAGCGTTACGTTTTCGCCCCGCAGCTGCCGAATCCGGGCCATCGCCTCCCGCAGGATGCTGGCGTTGTATCCGCCACACAGACCACGGTTCGAACAGATCACGAGCAAGAGACTCTGCTTGATCACTTCGCGCTGCTGTAGCAGCGGATGGGTCACGTTGGTGGCCGAAGCGCTCAGGTCGGCGGCGAGCTCACCGATTTTGCGGGTGTAGGCTTCCGCCTCCACGGCCCGGTCGAGCGCCTTCTTGAACCGGGCTGTCGCGATCAGCTCCATGGTCCGCGTGATCTTGCGGATGTTGCGAATCGCCTTGCGGCGTTTCACGATGGCCCGTGTCTTTGCCATGATTACACCCGCTCACCCGTCGCCGGCTTGAATTGTGCCTGGAAGCCCTGGATCGCCGCCACCAACTGTTGCTCGATCTCCTTCGTCAATTTGCGTTCCTTCAGCAAGGTCGTGCGCACGTCCGACTTCTGCTCACGCATGTACCGGAGAAACTGCTCCTCCCACGCCGCCACTTGCTTGATCGGGACCTTGTCGAGATAGCCCTTGGTCCCGGCATAGATGACCATGACCTGGTCCACCACGTTCATCGGCTTGAATTGCGGCTGCTTGAGAATCTCGACCATGCGGTAGCCCCGGTCGAGCTGCGACTGGGTCGCCTTGTCGAGCTCGGTGCCCAGCTGAGCGAATGCTTCCAGCTCACGAAACGCGGCCAGGTCCAGCCGCAGGCCGCCGGCAATCTGCTTCATGGCCGGGATCTGGGCCTTGCCACCGACGCGGGAGACGCTGATCCCCACGTCGATCGCGGGCCGAACCCCTGCGAAGAAGAGGTCCGGCTGCAAGTAAATCTGGCCGTCGGTGATCGAAATCACGTTCGTCGGAATGTACGCCGAGACTTCGCCTTCGAGGGTCTCGATGATGGGCAGGGCCGTCAAGGAACCGCCCGAACCAACGACCTTGGCCAGCTTGTGGCCGGGATACTTGGGCAGGTCGTGCTTCTCGGCGTGCTCCTTGTCCAAGGGGCCGACATAAACCACGCCGGTACCGTCCGGCTTACGATTGACACCCCAATCCGCCCCGACCTTGCTCGCATCAGCGTCGGTCGGGACGATGACCCACCGTTCCGCTATCTTGGCCGAGCGCTCCAGCAAGCGAGAGTGGGCGTAGAAGATGTCGCCGGGATACGCTTCTCGTCCAGGTGGCCGCCGCATGAGCAGCGACAGCTGGCGATAGGCCGCGGCCTGCTTGGTCAGGTCGTCATAGACGCAGAGGGTGTCGCGGCCCTGTTCGTACATGTAATATTCCGCCATGGCGCAGCCGGCATACGGGGCGATGTACTGAAGCGGTGCCGGGTCGGCGGCGGAAGCGACCACGACAACTGTGTAATCCATAGCTCCGTGGGCACGCAGGCTTTCAATCACCCCAGCCACGGTCGATTCCTTTTGTCCGATGGCGACGTAGACGCAGATGACGTTCTCGTCCCGCTGATTGATGATCGTATCGATGGCGATGGCTGTCTTGCCGGTCTTGCGGTCGCCGATGATCAGCTCGCGCTGACCGCGGCCGATGGGGGTCATCGAATCGATCGCCTTGATGCCGGTCTGGAGCGGCACGTTGACGGGCTGGCGCCCGGCCACGCCCGGGGCAATGGATTCAACCGGCCGGGTTGCCGACGTGAGGATGGCGCCTTTGCCGTCGCGCGGGTTGCCGAGGGGATCCACAGCCCGGCCAATGACCGCATCCCCGACCGGTACACGCAGCAGCTCGCCGGTGGCCCGGACCTCGTCCCCCTCGGCGATTTCCAGGTAATCGCCCAGGATGATGAGGCCGACGGAATTCTCCTCCAGATTGAAGGCAAGGCCACGAACCTTGGTGCGGGTGAACTCCACCATCTCGCCGGCCATCACGCCGGAGAGGCCGTAGATGCGGGCAATGCCGTCGCCGACCTCCAGCACCCGGCCCACTTCGCGGGCCTCGAGCTGGGCCCCGTATTGGCTAATTTCCGTCTGTAGTACAGAAACGATCTCGTCCGCTTTGAATCTCATAACTGCTTCTCGCAATGATTTGATCGCGGAGGCTCTCGAGCTGGGTACGCACCGAATGATCGTATAACCAGTCCCCAACCTGCACGACCATGCCGCCGAGCAAATCGTGATCGACTTGGACTTCGAGTAAGGGTTCCTTGTGGAAGGTCTGCCGTAACTGCTGGAGCAGCTGGGCATGCTGATCGTCTGGCAATGGTATGGCACTCCGCACCTGAACACGCATCCGCCCGGCCTGCTGATCGCGCAGCTCCCGGCAGGCCGCCACAATCGGCCGGAGCAGGTTCAGCCGCCCATGATCATTCAGGACCAACAGCGCCTGGACGAAGAGCGGACTGGCCCGGCTGGAGAAAACGGAACGCAGGGCCTGGGCCTTGGCATGCTGGCCGATCACGCCGCTGCTCAGAAACGCTTCCCACCGCGGATCGGCCGGCAAGACATCCTTGACCAGGGACTCGAATTCTTCGAGGATTTCATCCCCTTGGTTGCTCGCCTGAGCAGCGCGGAGGATGGCCTCGGCGTAAACCTTGGCCACGCGCTGGGTGCCGACATCGAGGACTGTCGGATGAAGTGGCGCCCGATCTGCCCGTGCATCTGGAAGGTGAGCATCCCGAGAATTCATGATTGTACACTTGCTACTTCGCGCCGTCGTTGGTTGCCCGCCCGCTGCAATTCGGCGATCGCTTCATCGACCAGGCGGCGATGATCATCCACGTTGAGTTCGCGGTGGATGGCCTTGGCCGCAACCAGCGTCGCCAGCTGCGCGGTGCGGTTCCAAATTTCTTGGAGCGCCTGGTCGCGTGCCATGCCGATTTCACGGTGCAGGCGCTCGCGCTCCCTCTGCGTTTCCATCCGGGCTTTACTGAGCTCTTCTTCCGTGAGCTGCCGGGCTTTGCCACGGGCTTCGTCCATGAGCTGGCGAACCATTTCCGCGGCCCGGTCCATTTCCGCCTGAAGCTCGGACCGCAAGCGCTGGGCTTCTTGCTTGGCCTGCTGAGCTTCGTCGACAGTGGCGCGGATATTCTGCTCGCGCCGCTGCAAGCCTTCGAGCATCGGTCCCCACGCATACTTGCGGAGGATAAACAGTAAGATTAGAAAAACGACCACGGTCCACAGACCGAGGGGCCATTCTTGCAGGTTGAAGATATTGACCCCGGAAGTCTCTTCGGCGTGTGGCTCCGCAGCGTGTGCCAGGCAGACGGCCCAAAGATTTATCGCAACGGCGAAAACCCAGGCCGCGCCGGGCAACCCCTTGTGTCTCATGACACCCCTTTCAGGTGGGCCAGCAGCCTCGGGGGCGTCCGTCCACCACAGCAACAACTTACCACTTGGCACTACCATTGATCAGAATACAGACAATCAGGCTGAAGAAGGTGGCCCCTTCCAGCAAGGCGGCGATGATCAACATGGCCGTCTGAATACGACCGGCGATTTCCGGCTGCCGGGCCATGCTTTCCAGCGCGGAAGCTCCGATCCGTCCGAAACCAATCCCCGCTCCGAGGATCGTGATCGCGGCACCGATCCCGGCGCCGATGGCCCCTCCCGAGAGGGTGGAATTAGTGGGCACCTGCGCCCATGCCGGCGCGGCGGTCAACAACAGGATGGCGACGGCGACGTATGCCAACTGCAACGCTTTCATGAGGATCCGATACTCCGTGTCCAAGGTATATGTACCTGGTGGCTCAAGCCACCGCCCACGTCCTAATCACTCGCCCGGAGCGCCGGAGCGCCTCCCGGCGTTAATGTTGCGGATGGACCGCCATACCCATGAACAGCGCGGTCAAAAAGACAAAAATGTACGCCTGCAGAAAGGCGACAAAGAGCTCCAGCAAACTCAACGCCACCACGCCCAGCACGCTGCCGACCGTAATCGTGGCCCACAAGGGAAATTTGGCGGTGCTCGCCATAAGGATGAACAGCAGAATCATGGCCAGCACCGAGTGGCCGGCCAACATATTGGCGAACAAACGCACGGCCAACACGCCGCCCTTGATGAAACTGCTTACGATTTCAATCACGAAAATCATACATTTGATGATAAATCCCGCGACGGGAATGGGGATATCCATGTGCGGCCACAAGGACTTCAAATAGTGAGCCGGCCCCATCTTGGCAACCGCCGCGGCATGGATGGCGATAAAACTGCACACCGCCAACCCTCCGGTGACCCAGATGTTCGCGGTCGGTGAGCCGCCGTAGGGGAACATGCCCAGCAAGTTGCAGAACAAAACGAACAGAAAAATCGTCCACAGAAACGGCACATGCCGATCGGCATCATGTTCGCCCAGGTTCGGTTTGGCCACCTCGTCACGGATGAACGTCAGCAACACTTCAAAGGCATTGTGCCAGGCTCCGCGCGGCGGCTCACCACTCCGGGCTCGACGGGCCACGGGGATGAAGATCACCAGGATCAACAAGGCGGCGATAAGCTCCAAGGCCATGTACTTCGTCATGATCTTGTAGCCGGAGACCGTCAGAATTTCTTCATCGAGGACGTGCTCGATCGGATTGGGGGTTTTACCGGCTTCGTGCGGGCCGGCCGCGCACAGTCGGCTCGCCGCACCCAGTGCCAGCACCACGCCCATCCAGACAAGCAAAATCAACCGGCCACGATTCATACCTCGTTCACCACCCGGCTACTGCCTTGGCTACCACATGTTTCTTTG
>DATGIQ010000221.1:0-23591 GCA_035295665.1 Gemmataceae bacterium
GCTCGGGGAACGGCCCCAGCATCTGCATTACAAGGATGAACCCACCAGCCTCGAAATCGGCGATGAGAACATCTTTCGGGAGCATGTGACCGTCCATCGCGGCACGGCCCAATCCGGGAAGACACAGATCGGCAATCGCAACTTCCTCATGGCCGGCAGCCATGTGGCCCACGACTCCCGGATCGGCAACGGCTGCATTCTGGCAAACGGAGCACTGGTAGGCGGCCATTGCCAGATCGGGGACGGGGTGTATCTCTCTGGTAACTGCGCTATCCACCAGTTCGTGCGTGTGGGCAGGTTGGCCCTCTTGAGCGGCTGTTCCGCCACCAGCAAGGACATCCCTCCGTTCATCATTCAGCAACGGATCAATTGTGTCGTCGGCGTCAACGTGGTCGGCATGCGCCGCGCGGGCATGACCCAGGCTCAAATCAACGCCGTTCGCCATGCGTTTCACGTCCTCTATCGCCAGGGCCAGACCATCCCCGCCGCTCTCAACGACCTCGAACAAGAACTCGGCGACATCGACGCCGTCGCAGAAATGATCACCTTTATCCGCCAATCCACGCGCGGGATCAGCGTCGTGGAAGAGCATAACCAGGGCACAGCCGCCTGAACCAAGGCAAAAGGAAAAAGACAAAAGGAAAAAGGATGGCAGGGCCAGGTGGCCCCTTTTTCCTTTTGTCTTTTTCCTTTTGCCTTTTACCTTGATTCTGGTGCCCTCGGTTGGAATAATAACTCCTCCAAGCTTGGACCGAACCTGGAACAGCCGCCGCACGGCGTGCTGTTCGCTTTTATTTTGGCTGGCAGAAGCGGAGAGTGCATCATGGCCGAGTCGGTAGCGCTGGTCACACAGCCGCGTGAGGGACGGGGATCGCAGTCGGCGCGTCGGTTACGGCGCAAGGGAATGATCCCTGCCGTGATCTATGGGCACAAGGAAGAAACCGTGAGCGTGGCGTTGCCGTTGGAAGAGCTGGAACGAGCCATTCGCCACGGCGTCCGGGTCGTCGACCTGAAGAGCAACGGCAAGGAGGAGAAAGCCTTGATCCGCGAGGTGCAATGGGATCACCTCGGCAAGGAATTGCTCCATGTCGATTTTGCACGGGTGGCGTTGGACGAGCGGATTGTCGTCACTGTGCCTCTGGAAATCCGCGGCGTGGCACCGGGTGTGAATGCCGGCGGCACACTGGACCAGCCCATCCATACGCTGTCGGTGGAATGCTTGGCGATCCGCATCCCCGAGTCGATTCGTGTCAACGTGGGCGAATTGCAGATTGGCAGTGTCATCCATGTGCGCGATCTGGTCTTGCCGGAGGGGGTCAAGGCGATGACAGATCCGGACGCCATCGTCGTCCACATAACGATGAAGCAAGTCGAAGCCGAAGCACCGGTGGCCGCGGCGGCGCCGGAGCAAGCCGAACCGGAAGTGATTGGCCGGCAGAAGGCGGAAGAAGAGGAAGGCGAGCAACCAGCTGGGAAGGGGAGAGGGTAAGGTGAGCAGGCGTGGCGCTCGAAGCGACGAAGCTAGTCGTGGGCCTGGGCAATCCCGGCCGGCGCTATGCCGGGACGCGGCATAACGTCGGCTACGCCGTGATCGACTCCCTGAGGGAGAGCCCGCACGCCAGCAACCTGCCCAGTCGCTTCGTGGCGGAGTTGGCCGAACTCCGCGAAGATCCGTGGAGGGTCTTGCTCGTAAAGCCCGAAACGTTTATGAATCTGAGTGGCCGCTGCGTCCGCGAGGTTCTGGATTTTTACCAGCTGCCATTGGAAGCTCTCCTTGTGGTCTGCGATGACGTGAACCTGCCCCTGGGAAAGCTGCGGTTTCGCGCTCGGGGTAGCCACGGCGGCCACAACGGGCTGCGGGATATTCAGAACCACCTGGGGACGACCGAGTACGCGCGTTTGCGCATCGGCGTGGGATCATCCGGTGAACGGGATCTGGTCAATCATGTGCTCGGCCGATTTGGTCCGTCTGAGCAAGCGGTGATGGACGATGCCGTGCGAACCGCGGCCCAAGCCGTCATGATTTGGGTCGAGCGCGGGACAGATGTGTGCATGAATCAATATAACGGTTGAAAGCGAATTCTCCTTGGTTGGCGGCGGCTCAGCGAGTTGCCGCCCCGCAGGCGTAACCGAGTAAATGACTATGCCAGCCAACGTCTACGAGTGCATGTTTCTGTTGGACACCAACAGGGTTGCCGGCGATGTTACGGCCGCAGGGCAACAAATCCGCAGCGTCCTCGAACGCAACCAGGCCGAGATCCTGGCGAGCCGGCCGTGGGATGAGCGCCGGCTGGCCTACCCCGTTCAGGGGCACAAGAAGGGTCTTTATTTCCTGACCTATTTTCGCATGGATGGGAAAAACCTGCTGAATTTCGAGCGCGATATTGCACTCAACGAATTGATTCTCCGCACGCTGGTATTGCGGATCCATCCCAAGCACGTCGACACGCTGTTGGCCATTGCCCGTGATGAGCACGCGCTGGCGCTCCAGGTGGCGCCGGAACCGACGGGCGAAGGGGGTGAACCGGTCCTGGAAGAAGTCGAAACGCACGGCGGCCCCCGCCGAGGCCGTCGCCATGCCGATGAGGACAAGCGCGAATTATAAACCCGGCCGAGAATAGCCGCGACCGGGCTTGCAAGGTAGTAGCGGACGGATGTATACTACATCCGTCCCCAGACGGTGACCAGCGAGTCTGGGGTTCCCTTGGCGGTGCTCTACTTGCGCAGGAGATGGCTCAAATGGCGAACTTGAACAAGGTTATGTTGATCGGTCGGCTGACTCGCGATCCGGAAGTGCGGACCTTTTCCAACGGCGGCAAGGTAGCCAATTTCGGATTCGCGGTGAACAATCGAAAGAAGAATCAGACGACCGGCGAATGGGAGCCGGAAGCTGTCTTCGTGGATATCAAAGCGTTCAATCGTGAAAAGGGCCGGCAGTTGGCCGATCTGGTCGAACAATATCTCCGCAAAGGTCACCAGGCCTACGTGGAAGGCCATCTTCAGCTGGATCAGTGGACCAGCCAGGATGGGCAGAAACAATCCAAACTGCGAATCGTATTGGATGACTTGCAGTTTCTGGAACCGCGTGCCGACGGGGCAGCGGGGGAAACGGGAAGCCGATTCCAACGCGGAGCCGGGGCTGTGCGGACTCCGGCAGCTGCGCACGGCAGCAGCGAATACGGGGAGTCCGCCGCAGAGCCCGAACCATTCGCACCGGCGGAGCGGGGCGATGAGGCGATACCGTTTTAACCGCCCCGAGTTTTCACGAAGCAGATAGGACCATCCATGCCAACCAAACAGCGTCGTCAGCATGTGCGAAAAGGACCTCACGGCGGCATGCAGCTTGTCCTCACCGAGGATGTGCCCAACCTCGGCCGGCAAGGCGATGTCGTAGAGGTAAAGCCGGGCTATGGCCGAAACTATTTGCTTCCCAACGGACTGGCGACCGTCCCCTCGGGGCACAACTTGCGTCTGTTGGAGCGGTACAAGCAGCGGGTAAGCGCGGCTCGGGAAGCGCGCATTGCCGACCTGCGCGCCCTGGCGGACCAGATCCAGCGCGTGACCATCACCATCGAAGCCAACGCCAACGAGGAAGGCCATCTCTACGGCTCGGTCGGTGCTCCGGAGATTTCCCGCGCCCTGAAGAACCAGAATCTCAACCTCGATCCGGAGATGGTCCGCTTGGAAGGGCCGATCCGGGAATGCGCCCTCTACGCCGTGAAGCTCAACCTTGGCCACGATATCGAGTCCGAGGTCAAGGTCCTCGTAGTCAAGCAACAAGAGAAAAAGTAACCGTCAAGGAATGAAACGGAACTCCCGAGCCCGCAGCGCCCGCGAGGGAACAGGCTTACCTTCCTCGCGGGCGCTGCGGGCTCGTGTTCCGCGGTCTTTCACCACAGGGAGGTTGCATGCCTCCGGACCCGCCAGGGGGCGAGCGTCTGCCCCCCCAAAGCCGCGATGCCGAACGCTCGGTCCTCGGCAGCATGTTGCGTGAGAACGGCGTCATCGGCGACGTGCTCCAGCTCATTCGCGAGGAAAATCTCTATCTCGATGCCCATCGGAAGATCTTCAAGAGCATCGTCACGCTCTATGACGATGGCAAGCCCGTTGACCTGGTGATGCTTGCGGAATTGCTCAAGGAGCAAAAGCAGATCGAAGACGTGGGCGGCTACAGCTATTTGGCGGAGCTATGGGATGCTGCTCCCACGGCCGCCAACGCGGAATACTATGCTCGGATTGTCCGCGACAAGGCCATCGTTCGCCACCTCATTCACGCCAGCACGGAAATCCTGCGCGACTCTTACGATCAGGTCATGCCTGCCGATGAGCTCCTGGAGGCGGCCGAGCGCAAGGTTCTCGATATTGCCCAAATGGGGATCACCGGTCAGACTTACACGCTCCAGGAAGCCCTCCGTGAAGCCTACGACCGCATCGATAGCCGCCATGAGCACGATCAGTATTCGATCAGCGGCCTGCCGACGGGCTTCGTGGACCTGGATGAAAAGACCGCTGGCCTGCAAAATTCGGAGCTGGTCATCCTCGCGGCCCGGCCCAGCGTCGGGAAAACCTCGTTGGCCTTGTGTCTGGCCCGTCACATCGCGGTGGAAGAGCAGCGTCCCGTTTTCGTCGTGAGCCTCGAACAATCGCGCATCGAACTGGCCGAACGCTTGCTCTGCTGCCAGGCCCAGGTCGATAGCCATAAGCTCCGCGGGCATCTCAGCTCAGCGGATATGCAAAAACTGATCGAAGCGGGAGGTATCCTGCAAAGTGCGAAGCTATTCATCGACGATACACCGGGACAGAGCATGCTCCGCATCGCCGCCAATGCTCGCCGGTTGAAGCTGCGCCACCAGATCCGGGTCGTATTTGTCGATTATCTGCAGCTCATCGAGCCCGACAATCGGCGTGATAGCCGTCAGGAACAGGTCGCCAATATTTCCCGGCGGCTCAAACACCTGGCCCGCGAACTCCAGATTCCCGTGGTCGCATTGGCTCAGCTCAACCGCAACCCGGAAGACCGCCAAGGCGGTAAGCCTCGTTTGGCCGACCTGCGTGAAAGCGGTAGCATCGAAATGGACGCCGATACGGTCATGCTCATGCACCGTCCCGACACTTACGAGCCGGGCCAGCGCGAGGGCACCATCGATCTCATCATCGCCAAGCAGCGCAACGGCCCCACGGGCGAAATTACCCTGACCTTCCGCAAGCAATTCATGCGCTTTGAAAACTTCGCCGGGGACATGCCATTTGGCCCGGAAAGCTGATCGGCCGGGCCGCAAGCGAAATCCCTAAAATGCCCTTATGCCTTCGACGGAACTGATCGGACCGGGCCGATCTCATCCAGCCCGATACGGGAAGCAAGTCCTCATACCAGGGGTCGATTCATGGATTCCCATTCCGCCAACATGAACCAGATCCCGGCCGCGGCTCCAGCCCATCCCGCCGAGGACTTGACGTTCCGCCCCTCGGCCGGGACATCGTTGGGCGTGGAATTGGAGCTCCAGATCCTGGATCGGGAGAGCGGAGACCTGGCCCCGGGAGCCGTTCGGCTCCTTCAGGCCTGCCGCGAGGAAGGCATCGCCAATGCATCCGCGGAGCTCCTCCAGTCGATGATCGAGGTCAAGACCGGGATTTGCCAAAATGTGCAGGAGGTGCAAGAATCGTTGCTGCCTGCTCTGCGGCGCGTACGGAACCTGGCCGCTTCCCTGGGTTATGACCTGGCCATGGGCGGCACGCATCCCTTCAACCGCACCAGTAGCAGCACAGTCTTTCCCGCCGAGCGGTACCAGCGCGTTCAGGATCGGATGGCGTGGTTGGCGTATCAAATTGTCGTGTTCGGCCTGCATGTCCACGTCGGCATGGCCGACGGCGACCTGGCCATCGGCACCATCAACCTCCTGGTGCAGTATCTGCCGCACCTGCTCGCCTTGTCGGCGAATTCGCCTTTTTGGCAAGGGGTCGATACCGGTTTGGCCTCCACCCGTTCGGCCCTGTTTCGGCTGACGCCGCACGCAGCGTTGCCGCATTATTTTCCCGGCTGGAAGGAGTTCCGCACCTATGTCGATGTCATGCGGGCTTGTGAGGCAATCCAGAATACCAAGGACATCTACTGGGATATCCGCCCTCGGCCACAAACCGGAACCATCGAATTCCGCATTTGCGACATGCCGGCCAGCCTGGCTCACGTCCTCGGCCTGGCCGCCTTGATCCGCTGCTTGGTGATCGCCTCGCAGCGGCTCCTGCAAGAGAAGCCCCGGCTGCGGCGCGGTGACCTGCGGCGGTACTGGATTGCGGTCGAGAACAAATGGTTAGCCAGCCGGTATGGCCTCCAGGCTCAGTGCATTCGTTCGCCGGGTGGGAAGCGTCAGCCCCTGGCACGGGATCTGGAGGAGCTGTTCGAGCGCTTGCTGCCCATTGCCCGCGAAACCGGCGATGCTCCGTTCCTCGCGGCCTTGCAGCCCCTGGACCGGTTCGAATCCGGAGCCGATCGGCAACGCCGGCTGTACCGTGATTCCGGCAAATGGAAAGACGTGCTCGATGACATGAGAAGCCGGCTGGCCCAGGAACTGGACGGAGCCAGCACCTTGAGCCATGCGCCGGCCGGGGCACGTCCAGAAGATGCCGCGGCCGGGAACCGACAAGCGAAGGAGTAAGCACCACGAACCCAAAGGTGTGCTGAACTTCGATTGTAGAGTTCCAGACACTGTTGGGTTCGTAGTTCTGAGGGCGGAGTTTGGGTTCATGTGTGAGCTCATGGGGCTGTCGTTTGCGAAACCGATTCCGGCGGACTTTTCGATCCGCGAGTTTGCCCTGCGCAGCGAGGAAAACGCCGATGGTTGGGGGCTCGGCTGGTATCCGGATCGGTCCCTCGCTGTGGTCAAGGAACCCGTGCAGTGGCGATCGAGCCCTTACACCGGCTTCCTGGAAACCTATCCGAACTTACAAGCGCGGATCTACATTGCCCACGTCCGCCACAAAACCACCGGCGGTGTGGCGACGCATGCCGATACCCACCCCTTTGGCCGGGAGTTGGCCGGCCGGGATTTTTGCTTCGCTCATAACGGCACGCTGGAAGGAAGTTTCTGGAAATTGCCCTTGGGCCGCTTTCGGCCGGTCGGCGCTACGGATTCTGAGTACCTCTTCTGTCATCTCTTGGAAGAAATTGCCCAGCGTCCTCAGCTCCTCAACGCGGAAGGCGACTGGTGCTGGTTGCGAGACGCCCTGGCGGCCATCAATCGCTGCGGCAAGCTCAATTGTTTGCTGTCCGATAGCCGGCAGCTCTTTTGCTATCACGATGCGGGATATAAAGGGTTGCACTGGCGCGAGGTCCACATGCACGACAATGAAGTTCGCCGTTTCCAGGATGTAGCTGTCACCATCGACCTGGCCGGGGAGAAGATCAACCATGGCTTCGTGGTAGCTACCCGGCCGCTGAGTGCCACGGGCTGGCAGAGTTTTCACCCCGGAGAATTGATCGTGTTGGAGGACGGCGCGATGCGTTATTCCAGCACCCGCAGCGGCGTTGCTGTGCACACCGAATAACATGTGGAGAAGATTTGTGCCGAAACGCAAATCCTGGCGCGAAAAGCTGGCTGACCGCCCCGACCTTCCCCGGGTCGTACCCATCGACGGCAAAATGTCGCAGCGCTGGGGCACTGGTACGGTGGTCATCCCCTCGCCTCGTGAAGTCGATGCCATCATGAAGCGCGTGCCCCGTGGTAAGGTCATTACGATCAACGACATCCGGACCCGCCTGGCCAAGAAACACGGGGCCACGATCGGCTGTCCGATCACCACGGGAATTTTTGCATGGATCGCGGCCCATGCGGCCGAGGAATCTACCGCCGATGGCGAAACCAACATCACGCCGTATTGGCGGACGCTGAAGTCTGGTGGCGAGCTGAATCCACGCTACCCCGGCGGGGTCGCCCGGTTGAAGCAACTCCTACAAGCGGAAGGGCATGAGGTTGTGGCCAAAGGGAAGCGATGGATCGTGGTGGATTACGAGCAGTATCTTTGCCGATAACGTCGCGGCATTCTTCCTACATGGCCCTGCATGACATGGCCGCCCACAAACCTGATGCGCCAGCGAAGGGTGCGTTGATTCCTTGGCCGGCGCGTCCGGCTTGTAATGCCCAATGACGCACTCGGATTTGAATTCTAGGGAATGTCCGCTGTGCCAAAACGGCCGATGAACCCACCGCGTTCACGCCAGTCGATCGTCAGGACATCGCCACACTTCACCGCTGAATTCTCCAGCCTGACGGCCGCGGCGTTCTCGGGATCATCGCGAACGAGCAGGGCGTTGTACGTACCCTCCTTCAAAAACGACAGGGGAACGCGGAGCTGCTTACGGGTCGTGCCGTTCATGATGGCCAGGAACCATGTGGCGCCGCTCCGCTGCAAGGAACAGGCTACCAACGTGATCGCTCTCCGCTCCCCGATCGTTGTCGAATTCGTAGTTCGGCGGCAGGACATGGTCCGCGTCCGCGGTCCCATTACCGGGAAGCAGCGGCTCGGTCGCGACGCCCAGGCGCACCTGATCGACGATCGGACGGTAGATCGGCGTGCCGGACCCCGTCGTAATGGCAATGCGAAAGGCAGACATCCGCACCCCTCTGTACTATCTATCGTAGAACAGACTGAGCAGTGAGGCAGCGGTTGTCAAGCTCGCGCCCGGATTTTCCGGGGCCGCCCCGGCAGCGGCAGTTAGTGGTGCATCGCCGCCACTCTGGCTTCGATCAATTCCCGCAGCAGCGTCCGGTGGCAATGCGTGGGATCTTCGCAGGCGGAGGAACAAAGCAAGGTGATTGTTTTTCCCTCGGCCACCAATTTGGCGAGTTCCTCGATATCTTCTTGCTGTTCCTCCATCTCTTTCAGGTAGCGCTCACGATATTCTTCCCAGGTGATCGGAGGCCCGTTTTTGCCGTAGAAGTCCGCGTGCAGCTTCCGGGTGGGTCCGAGGTTTGCTAACCATCGGTCCCAGGTCTCGTCTTGCTTGCGGAGACCGCGTGGACGGTAGCGGCAAATCAGGATACGGAAGACCTCGTCGGCGTCCTTGGGGTCGTTCCAGCGTTTGGTTTTGATGGGCATGAGGACTTCTCCAGTCTTTTCGAAATCATGACAATCCGCAGGCTTAACGAATCAGCTCGCGGAGCAGTCGTTGCCAGGCATCACGCTCCCGTGCGGGTTCGAACAAGGGAGCCAGGCGATCGCACCACCTCTTGAGCCGGCCATAAAAATCCGCATCTGTCGCTGCCCGGATCATGAGCCGCGCCAGGGCAGGGGTGTCGCCGACAGGGTAAAATCCGGGGTAGCCTTTCCCGAGCATCCCGACCGAGCCCGGGATGCGCGAGGCCAGGACCGGGACACCATCGACCAGCGCTTCGGAAATCACATTGGCACCGCCCTCCATGCGGGAAGACAAGATCATGAGCCGGCTCCGCGCCAAGATGCGACGGGCCTGCCAGCGCGGCACTTCGCCAATCCAGCGATACCGCCGATCCTGAGCCGCCAGCTTGCGAGCCTGCGCCGCCATGGCCGGGCTCAATGCCTGGCCGGCGTGGACGATCCGAATGCATGTATCCACGGGAAGCTGCTGCAATGCCAACGCGGCACGGAAGGGATCTTTCTCTTCGCGCAGATGACCCAGGACGCACACCGTGAAAAAACGTCGGCTCTTCACCGGTCGCGCGCGCGTCGGTTTCGCCGACTGATAGATCACTCGTGTCTTGCTGCGTAGCTGCGGCGGCAACTCAGCCCGGCCCTCCGGCTGCAAAACGATCAAGCGATCCGCCAGCTGTAGAGATTGTTGAGCCCGCTTGCTCGTACGGATATCGCGGTAGAGGTCGGTTCCGGTCAAGGCCAGCACCAGCGGTCCCGTCGGATCGAGGCGACGATAACGGACAAGAGCCTGGTGGCTTCGCCGTGCATGGAGCGCGATACACAAATCACACGGCATGCCCTCATACGATTGGACAATCGTTACACGATGCCCGAGCCTCCGCAGGATACGGGCCCAGCGGAGCGCCGTCACACGGTTGCCTTTGCGGGAGTGTGGCGGAGCGGGACAGGCCATGAAGATGTTCATGCGGCGATTATATCCGGCCAGCGAGCGCGACAAGGAAGAGGGGGAGAGGGGGAGACAAGGAGAGGGAGAAGGCGAGGCAGATGGCGGGGCCGGTGTGCGGATTCTACAATGAGAAGCGGATTACGCATTCCATTCGCCGACATCGAAACTGCGGAAAGGAAGAATCATCATGGAGCGCCCCGTCGCTTGGTTATTCGTTGTTGTTACCGTGATGCTGGCGGCGGCCGACGTGGCTGCAGCCGGGAAGCGGTCGATAACACTGGACGATCTCTTTCGCTTTCAACGGGTCGCCGATCCGCAGATCAGCCCAGACGGCAAGAACGTGGTGTACGTCGTGACCACAGTGGATTTGGCGGGCAACAAGACTACTTCGAACCTTTGGCTGGCGTCCAGCCAGGGCGGTGGCCGCCGGCAGTTGACTACGACGCCCAAGAAGAATCGCCATCCCCGCTGGAGCCCCGACGGCAAGCACATTCTCTTTGAGTCCGATCGCTCCGGCGATTCTCAGCTCTGGGTCATCGACCTGGACGGGGGCGAGGCTCGTCAGCTCACCACCATCAGCAGCGAGGCCAATACGGGGATCTGGTCGCCGGACGGCAAATGGATTGCCTTTGTCTCGGCGGTTTACCCAGAGTATTCGGACAAACCCTATCCGGAGAGCAACGCCCTGAACAAGAAGCGGAAGGAGGAGGCCGAGAAGAACCCAGTCAAGGCGCGGGTCTTTACCAAGTTGTTTTACCGCCACTGGGACGAATGGGTCGAGGATAAGCGTAAACATCTGTTCGTAATGCCGGCGGCCGGCGGCGAACCGCGCGATGTGACGCCGGGAGACCGCGATACCTATCCGACGTCGGATACGTTTGCGACCGGGGATAACTTCACGTTCAGCCCGGACAGCAACTACCTGGTGTACACCGCGGTGCCGGAGCGCGATGAAGCCTGGAGCACGAACTATGACATTTGCCGCACCGCCATCGCCGGAGGTAAGCCGGAATGCTTGACCAAAGCGAACCCCGCGGCCGACGGCGGGCCGACGTTCTCTCCCGACGGTACTCGGCTGGCCTATCGTGCCCAGAAACGGGCCGGCTTTGAAGCGGACAAATGGGAAATCGTGGTCGTGGACTCCGATCCCAGCGGCGGTTTGCGCGGCAAGGCGGTAAGCGTGACCGGACAGCTAAGTGGGAAGCGTGACCTCTCCGTGGATGAATTTGCCTGGGCCGGTAACGACAGCCTTGTCTTCACCGCGGACGAGGGTGGCCAAAAGCCCCTGTGCCAGGTTTTCCTCCGTTCGCCGGGGACCATTGCCTGGCAAGGCGGCCATGGCGCTGTGAGTTCGCTCTCTGTCAGCCGGGACGGCAAAGGCCTCGCCTTCCTCAGTGCCACCCTGAGCCGTCCAGCCGAGGTGTTCGCAGGTGAGAGCGATCTCGGTTCGAGGGTGACCCGAAATGTGAGCCAGGCCAACGATGCATTACTTGGAGAGTTGGATTTGCCGCGGCCGGAAAGCGTGACCGTTGCCGGTGCCGGCGGCACGCCAATGCAGATGTGGATCCTCAAGCCCCCTGGTTTTGATCCGAACAAGAGATGGCCGTTGGCCTTCCTGGTTCACGGCGGACCGCAGGGTGCCTGGGAAGATGGCTGGAGCTACCGCTGGAATCCGGAGATCTGGGCAGCCCAGGGCTATGTGGTGGCCCTGCCCAATCCGCGCGGCAGCACCGGCTTTGGCCAACAATACGTGGACGAGATCAGCCGCGACTGGGGCGGCAAATGCTACGAAGACTTGATGGCCGGGTTGGCCCATCTTGAAAAGCAACCGTACATCGACACCCAGCGCATGGCCGCGGCGGGAGCGTCGTTCGGTGGCTACATGATGAACTGGTTCCAGGGACACACGACGAAGTTCAAGACCCTGATCACGCACTGTGGCGTTTACAATTTCGACAGCATGTACGCCCTCACGGATGAACTCTGGTTCGATGAGTGGGAGCACGGCGGACCGCCCTGGCTCCAGCGGGATTCCTATGAGAAGCATTCGCCGCACAAGTTCGCTCAGAATTTCCGAACGCCGATGTTGATCATCCACAATGATCTCGATTTCCGCGTGCCGGTGAGCGAGGGGTTGCAAATGTTCACGACACTCCAGCGTCGTGGCATTCCGGCCAAGATGATCAATTTCCCGGATGAAGGGCATTGGGTGCTCAAACCGGCCAATAGCGCGTATTGGCACAAGGAAGTCTTTGCCTGGTTGAAGAACTACGCGCCTCCCGGGGGCCGGGGCAAAGAGGAGAAATGATTCGCCGAGCTTGGCATTGGACTCCGCTCACCTAACTATTCATCAGTCGCATCGCATCGCGGGAGGCGGCAGTTGCGGCTTCTTTATATGCCTTGACACGCATATACTCCGTGGAGTATATTAGGAGCATGGAATCCGTGTTTGAAATCATCGCCGAGCCGAGCCGCCGCGCGATCTTGAGCCTCTTGGTCTCGTCCCAACTGTCGGTGGGAGAAATCGAGCATCAGCTTCATATGCCGCAGCCGACCGTGTCCAAGCACCTGCGCGTGCTGCGCGAGGCCGGTTTCGTGGAATCCACGGTGGACGCCCAGCGCCGTCTCTACCGGCTGAAACCTGAACCCCTTCAGGAGGTGGATGCCTGGCTGGGTCAGTTCCGTCGGTTCTGGTCCGCTCACGTCGATGCGCTCGAACGCCATCTCGATCGCATGGATCAGCCCAAACGGCCGAAAAGGAAGACAAGGAGAAGAAGATGACCGATCGCGATCAGTACCTACCGGGTCCGGCCAGCGGGGCGGAGATACGAAAGGACGGAGAGAGGTGGACGCTCATTCTCGTGAGAGAGCTGCGCCACGCGCCGGAAAAAGTCTGGCAAGCACTTACCGACCCGGCGCATTTGCGCGAGTGGGCTCCCTTTGAAGTCGATGGGAACCTGGGCACGGTTGGAGCCACGGTGAAGCTGACCTGGGTGGGAGCGCCCGCGCCGCAGGAAACAACCGTCACGCGAGCCGACGCTCCCAAGGTGCTTGAGTACAACGATATCCGGTGGGAACTCGAAGCCATTCGTGGTGGCACGCGTCTGACGCTGTGGACCCACATCGATCGCCGCTTCCTCTCTATGGGGGCTGCCGGATGGCACATTGCTTTCGATGTGCTGGATCACCTCCTCCGCGGATCTCCGATCGGCCGCATCGCTGGTAGTGAGGCGATGAAGTTCGTCGGCTGGCAGCGGCTGAATAAAGAATACGCCAGCCAGTTCGGCATCGAAACACCCAACTGGCCACCAAAGCCGGCTGCAAACTCGTGAATCGAGGGGGATCATGAACCAAGGCACAAAACGTTCGCTTCTTCGCACGATGCACATCGTCTTTGGCATTCCGATACTCGGCGATGTCTACAGTCCGTTCGAACCAATTCCAAACTACGCCCCCGCTCCTCGGTTTGTCTTTGTTCCTGCACTCGTCTTTTCGGGATTTTGGTTGTGGAAAGGCCCTGTCTTTCGACGACTTATTTCGAAAAGATCGGCGGCTGGCAAAGGTTCGTACTCGAACCTGTAATCCTCGCCAGAGGCTTTTCCTTGCAGAGGTTGCAGGTTATGCTGAGCGCAGCCAGCATAGCTGCGAGAATTGGAGCTGACGATGAAAAGGTTCGTACCGGCGGAATCTGCTTCTGCATTGATTGACGAGAGGATCAAGCATCTCGGGGACTGGCGCGGGCAGATGCTCGCAAAAGTGCGTGCCATCATACACGAGGCAGACCCTGAGATCGTCGAAGAGTGGAAGTGGATGGGGACTCCCGTTTGGTCCCATGGCGGCATCCTCTGTACGGGAGAGACGTACAAGAACGTCGTCAAGATGACGTTTCCCAAGGGAGCTGCGTTGAAGGACTCTTCCAATCTATTCAACTCCAGCCTCGACGGGAATGCCCGGCGCGCCATCGATCTCCATGAAGGCGACAAGGTCGATGAGGCGGCCCTGAAGGATCTCATCCGCGCTGCTGTGGCGCTCAATCTCCAGGGCAAGAGCAAGCCGAAGACCCGGCGAGCGAGCAGCAAGCGGGCCGACTAGCTCCAGTGCAGGTCCCGGCCGGTTTTTTTCCATGCGCGGATCTCGCCTCGTCTATCATCCGCCGCACCCATGTTTCAAAGATGGCAGGGAAATGGTTGGATTTTCAGCGGATCAGCGGCCATGGGAATGAAGAACCCCGCACAAGTCTTTAACCCCAGTGTGCTTGTGTTTGCTGGAGAACTGGGATTTGAACCCAGACAAGCGGATCCAGAGGCAGGGCTGGGAAAGCTACACGTCCCGCAGAACCTACATACGTGCCGGTCGGATGCGGTGCTGACTCAGGCCGCCGGACTCGCGTCAGAGTCAAGCAGATAGAAAACGTCGGTGGTGATCTTGGCTGGGTCGCTGTTCCACTCATCTTTCCAGTGACCGTAGACCTCCCAATGGAGGCCTGTCAACGCATACCCCTGATTCCGGCACCACAGACGAATCGCGCCATGTGCCTCGTGGAGCAAACCGTACGGCCCGAAATGGGTCGTTGTGGCGACCGTGCCCGCCGGGGTCGCCGAGCCGACAACTTCGCCATACCCGCCGGTTGGCGCCTCCAACTCCACACCCACTTCGAGGTTAATTTGACCGTCTAGATAGACCGCGACATGACGACCGGCAGCTGGAATCTTCTGCGCCCGGACGACGTTCCATACTGTGCCGCAGGCCTCCGGAACGACCTTCGAGAGTTCTTGTGGGCGCGCGCGACGGCGTACAACCGCAAGCGGACGACTGCTGACCTGTTCGAGTCGGATCTCGTAATTCATGGGTATCACCTTTTAAAACCGAACCACAGAGGAAGGAGCCCCTAGATTAGCTGTCCTTCCAAGCGACCGCAAATCCACGCGATAAAAAAAGCCGGAACACAAGTAAGTGCGTAATCATGAGCAACGGTTTCGCGCAAGAGCTTGCGGAGTATTCGAGCATGCGATAGCCGCGTCCCCATGAGCCAGAGTTACAAGGCAATCCGTCCTTCCTTGTTGCATCCGGTCGGCAGTCGCTCGTCCACTTCGTCTCGTGGAGGCAGGGACTTGCGGCGTGGGGAATCGCCTTCGATGTTGAACCGCTTTGCGCTGGCCTCCACGACCGCCCACGCTGCAGACTCGGCCCGCCCAATATCGCCATCGTTTGCGGTGACGGCGACCGCCATGTTCTTGTCAGGGATGAACACGACCAGCGCGTACCACATCGTGTTCGATCCGTTGTGCCAGTAGACCGTGTAGGGGAGTTCGCTGGTTGGCTGCTTCACCACCCAGCCACACGCATAGTCGCCCAGTTCCGGAGTATGGAGCCGTTTATAGGTTTCGGGAGCGAGCAACTTGCCCGTCCCTAGCTCGCCACGCAGGTGTTCCACTGCGTACGTGCAAAGATCGCTAAGGGTCATGTGAACAGTACCGGCGGGGCCCATGATGGGCGTGTTGTCTTCTTCGCCACGCGCACTCATTTTCCAATCAAGGATCCCGAGGTGGCCACGTGGCTGATCGAGCGTTTGGGGCGGACTTTTCGGCGGACCAAATCCGGCGCCGGTGAGTTCCAGCGGCTCAAAGACTTCTCGTTTCACAAGATCTTCCCAACTCGCACCGGTCGCCGTCTCAGCCATCGCCCCCGCAATCGTGTAGCCGACATTGGAGTAAGCATACTTCTTTCCCGGCCGGTGTACTGGCTTCCTGGCGATCACGCTCATAACCGCTTGTCGACGCTCCTTGGTACATTCAGGACCGAGCGAAGGCCGTATCAGCCGCACCCGTAATGAGAAGTTGCCAGGCGCGCCTGCGCTATGGGTCAGGAGTTGCCGGAGCGTGACTGGTTTCCAGTCCTCGTGAATGGATGCGTCGGTGAAGCGCCCGCCAATGGAGTCCGACCACTGCATCTGACCGGATTCGACCAGGCGCGCGATCATCGTCGCCGTGATCGACTTGGTGATCGAACCCAGGTGCCATCGATCGCCCAGCCCGATCGGAACGCCGCTGCCCCGCTTGCGCTCCCCGTCGGCCGCAGAAGCCATAACGTGCCCGTCGACCATAACCCTCGCGGCGAGGCCAACGAGTTTGTTTCGCTTGCGAAGTTCGGAGACCATACCTGCGAGCCAGTCGCCGGACGGGCCATCGCCGAGAGCAGCCCCGTCGTAGTCGGGATGTGCCCGACGGAGGCCAAGACATCGAGCCGGAATGCTAGAGAGAACGCTCCCGAGGCGTAACGCCAAAGCTTCGCAGTTGCCTACAACGAGCGCGATGACTGCGAAAATGACGGTACAGGTCACGAGATATTCGAGAGTCGGCTTCACCGAAGACGCCCAGACGACACCGCACACCGCACCGAACAATGCCCACATGATCTGAAGCATTGTACGGGAGAGGCGTAACGCCAAAGCTTCGCTGTTTCCTATCATGAGCGCGCTGGCTGCGCCAATGACGGCGGGGGCTGCCACGCGGCCGAGAGTCGGCGTCACAGGCACGAAGATGAAGATGAAAATAGGGCCCACCACGGCACCGAACAATGCACACATCATCTGGCGCATTTTACCGACGTCCCTGGCTCGTCGGCGGTCCGTGAGACGGCGGATCACATAGTGGGAGACCGATATCAGGAAGACGGCGAACAGGGTCGGCCGGTACAATTCCTCATCCTGTTCCGCGTTGACCGTCTTCACGACCTTGTCAATCGGCGGGTTGGTCGTGTGCTTCTCTTCGGCGGCATGCGCGGGCATGATGCTGAAAAGGCCCAGCACCGCACCGAGCAATGCCCACATGAATCGCGGTCCTCTGAATCGGAAACGCATTTTACCGGCCTCCCATATCAATGCCCGCAGCATACCATCGTACCGCGATCGCGTTGGAAGTTGACGGCGTCGCGACGTGCCGGATACTTCCGATATCACAATTCCCCCAGAGACCATCGCTCAAGCGTTCGACGAGCGTCCTGGTGTTCCTTCGATCCGCGCGACGGCTTCGTCGAACTGGGTCAACAGGCTAGCGAGTTCATTGCGAAGGGGCACCAACCCCTTTGCGACGGCTCTTCTGTTGAGCGCGTCAATTCCCCATGCGAGCAGCAAAGTAACGATGCAATAAACAAGTGAGGCAATTCCAAATCCCGCAAGACCGATAAAAAACGTGTTGACGCCAACCATGCAAGGGGCGAGGTACCACGAGAGGACGCTGCGCTGGAGCTGAATCTGTCGCTCCAGTCGGTCCAACTCAATTCGGCAGAATTCACGCACGGGAGCGTCAATTGACGCCGGCTTTTGAATGGTTCGCGTGCGATGCAGCCTGGAGATGATGAACAGGGCCCAACATACAAGAAACCCGGCGCCAATCTTTGAAAGAATGCGCTCGGCTGGTGCAACATAGCAATACCGGCCAAAAAAGATCATCACGAACACGGCGGCGATTGTCTCGCAGATGTCGCGACGGAAAATCTGCCCCGAGATCCGGTCGACACGCCGGCAGGTCGCCACGATCAACTGCTCGCGTTGCTCCTTCGTGGCCGCGATCTCGTTCATCGCGCGCCACTCGTTTCCGAGCTCCTCTAGTCTCATGGCGCGGATTCCTGTCAACAGTAAGCTTCCTCGAAGCACCGCCGTATCCGGTGCAATCGTGTACGATACGCCCCTTCGGATATCCCAAGGACCTCGGCCGCGTCGGCGTGAGACAAACCATCAAGGTGCAAAAGCAGCACGGCGCGGTCGCCATCGGAAAGCGCGGTGAGAAACCGGTCGAGCACTCGCTGCACGTCGCCCTCGCTTCCCCCGTCACCCGGCAACTCGGCGATGTTGGCCTTGGATTGCGTTAGTTTCTTCGTTCGCATTGTGGCCTTGCGACGCCACGCCAGCCCCGTGTTCAGCGCGACGCGGTAGGCCCATGTATCCAGGGTCGACCGCCCCGCAAATCGATCAAGGTTCTGCCAGACCTGCAAGGCGATTTCTTGCAGCAGATCATCTCGATCCCGTACCTCGGCATACGCGCGCGCAATCCCTGCCCAGCGCGCGTGGCTGCGCTCCAGGAGCTCGCGGAACCGTGCCTGTCGATCGGGAATGGACATGCGCCGGCCTCGAAGAAATCGTCCGCTGGCCACGGTCTCGCTGGCTTCTTCCCCGTATTAGTTGCGCAGCCTGGCCAGATGTTACGCGAGGATGGCGTTTTTCTAGTCTGTGTAGGCTGCTTTCTCTTCGGAGCGCGCCAGGAGGGCGTGTGATTAGTTATAGGGGCAGCGCCAAGTAGTGCTCCCATCGGACACGCCGCCGCACGTATCGCATTGCCGCCTATCGGCTGCGCTCACATCGACCGACAGGAGGAAGCCAAGCCAATATGTTGGCTACAGTCGCTGGCCCGAGCCGCCGTTCCGTTTGGGCTTTTTGTCCTATTTTATGGTGCCAGTGGCGATAACTTCCAGCTCGGGTCCAACGTGTGAATGGCTGGGGGCTTTTATTGCGCCGAAAGCGCAAGCAGGAAGAGGAAGATTCACTGTTTTATCACGGTTTTCTCGAATGGTCGCCGGCACGGGCAGAAGATCTTTCGCAAACTTTGCCAAAGGTGGTATAGTCCGCTGAGGAGTGCCGCCATGACGACGATGAACATTTCCCTGCCCGATGACATGAAGGCTTTTATCGAGTGCGAGGTCGCGCAAGGGGGCGATGCCTCCGTCAGCGAATACTTCCGCGACCTGATCCGCGCGGCCCGACGCCGCAAAGCCAAGCTGGAGCTCGAAGCCAAGCTCGCCGAAGGGCTGCAAGGATCGCCCACGTGCATGACACGCAAGGACTGGCAGGCCATCGAACGCGAGGCCCTGGACGGTCTGGCCGGTGAGAATCTTCCCCGATGAAGGGCATCGTCCGCCGGCGCGACCGGGCACGCCAGGACTTGATCGACATTTACCGGTATTTGGCCCGGGAAGCGGGCATACGTATGGCCAGTCGCTTTTTCGAGCAGGCTGAGGCGACGTTCCAGCGGCTGGCCGGCATGCCGTAGCTGGACACGCGCTACGAGGCCGAAAACCCGGCCTGCCCGGAAATCCGCTTCTTTCCCATCCGGCGCTTCGAGACATACCTGGTTTTCTACCTGCCCACGGCACGCGGCGTCGATATTGTCCGGGCACGGAACGGCGCACGTGATATTCATGGCATCCTGGCCGAAGAGTTCGGTATAGAACCCGAGGAGCAGTCATGATTTTGTCACAGTTTTCGCGAAAGAAGTTCCTCGCCCGATTGCATTTTCGGACAACGCCACTCTCTTAGTTACCATAATAGTGCGGTCGGACGGTTTTCAAGACAGTGACAGAACAGTGACTTTTTCAATGGATGAGGCCGAGGTCAACAAAACAGCCCCGATGCAACTTGCTGTTGCATCAGGGCTTACATTTACTGGGCAACGAGGATTCGAACCTGGATTCCCTGCTTCCGCGTCGCATCGGCGTGACACTGGGTTGACGTTGCAAAACCATTGATCTCAAACTACTTGCGACGATGCCGTACCAGCTCGCATTGTGATCACGTTGCGGTCGCACGGGCAGTGTTGTTGCCAAAATGCCTCCAAGCTGAACAAGCATGGTTTCGCTTCTCCCATCGATCCTTTGCTCCGCGGCCAATGGTAGCTCTAAGTCTGAGCGGCTTGGGCCGCCAGGGGTCGCATCGAGCTCCCGGAAACGGACGTCGCTGCCCCAGCTGGCTGCGGCGCCTCGTTCGGCGTCCCTTCCAAGCGCGATCTAAGCTCGGCCCGGTGACGGTATAACACTGCGATGAGTTCATCGTCTTCGATATAGCCGAGACCCTTGGCGACGTGGACCTCGCCCAGAAATCCGAGGTTCGCCATCAACTGACCAAGCCGCACTTCGGGCGACAATTCCCATACTTCGGCCAACACTGCCAACGCCTCTCGCTGCATCTCGGTCATGGTAGTAGGTCTCCGATCTTGGGCTCCGCCGCGCACGCCTTGGGAAGTTTGCTGATCACCTCGACCCGGATTAACGTGCCGGGCGCCAGCTTCGCGATACGGGTTGCCCGGGTAACACCATTGTACAGTACCAGCACCCCGTCGGTGCCCTCGTAAACCCAAGGCGGCGGCATGCCGGCTGCCGACCGGCCGAAAAGGGAAATCTGGCGAGCAAGCTTTGCCGGGTCCGCACCTTGCCGGCGAGACGGCGGTACGCGCAGTTCGCGGGGATCGACGTCGCGGAAATCGCCCATCGGTCTATTGTAGATAGAGGCAAGCTGTCGCGGTTCGGCGCGACGACTCAACGAACTTGCCAAGGCTTTGCTGCATCAACCAGCCGAGCCTCTCTCGCCTCGAAACCGGGCGCAACAAGAACCCGACGCTGGACCGACACACTCTGGCGTTACGCTGCCGCACTCGGGCGGCGCCTGGTCTTGACCACCGAAGCGATTCGCGACACGAGGCCGGCGCAGGGCGAGGCGAAGCGGGACCGAGCGCCACGTGAGAGGTAGGCTGTGCTGCTCATTTGCCGCCATGAGCGAATCATAGCGCGGAATGTTGGGGTTGGGGCATCGGATTCGTTTCGCTATGGAGAGATTGCGTTTGATACCCAGTCCCGCTGCATGCGTCCGTTTTTGTTGAGCGGCGGTTGGCAGAACGGCGTGCGGATGCGCCCCGCGCGGTTCTGCGAACCGCCGCGAAACGGACACAACCAACCGGACTATATATGAGAGCGCCGTTGCCACCCTCCCTCCCTTTCGAGTCAAGACGAGCGTGAGAAGAGCAAAGCTGGGGAACTAGGATTCGAACCTAGACAAGCAGATCCAGAGTCTGCTGTGCTACCGTTACACCATTCCCCAAAGTGATTTGTTTGCCGGTACTTACATTACCAATTCCATCTGGCTGTTCATCCCTGACACCCGCTTCACCCGGAAAGTAGCCGTAATCGGACCGGCCGAACGCCACAGAGACAGAACTTTACGGTGGTGTCACCATGACAAGTCTCAATTCTACCATGCCGCCAGCGGGCGACAAGCCCGCCAAGCCCTACGCCAATTCCCCGCTTTTCTGCATGCGACCAAGCGTTGGGCCGAGAAGGTCCGGGGTTGAGCCCGGGACCGGCTCCGCGCTCGGGTCGTCGCCCTGCGCAAACAGAACCTCTCCATCTACGACATCAGCCAGAGCCTGTGCGACGACGGACACTCCCTCAGCCCCGCTGCCGTTTCGATCCTTCTGAAGGTCGAAGGCTTCGCCCGCCTGCCCCGGCGGTTCGACGAGGAGCGCCCGCCGGGCTCCCGCCCCACGACTGCGGACGTCGCGGATGTGCGCCAACCCGATCTCTCCCCTCGTTCGTTCCGCACGCGGTTCGGCGGGCTGTTCCTTTTCCTCCCCAGTCGGGCGACGATCCCCCTCGACCGGCTGCTCCGCCGCGCCGGCTTCCCCGGCTCGGAGATGGTTCCCGCCGGTTGTGCCCTGCGCTCCGTGCTGGCTCTGAAGCTCTTCGGCACCGCACGGCACACCCATGTGATGAGTTCCGTCCTGGAAGAGGGACTGGCCTTGTTCGCGGGGCTCAATGTTATCCCGAAACGCTCCTTCCTCACCGCGTATAGTTGCCGCATTGCCCCCGCGTGCTATCCCAAGATGCTCCGCTGCTGGTTCGACACCTTGACTGCCGTGCAGTTGCCGCGGGGCTCCTCGTTCGATCTCGATTTTCACACGATCCCTTTCCACGGCGACGACGCCCTGGTCGAAAACCACTACATTTCCAAGCGCAGTCGGCGGCAGAAGGGGATCTTGGCCTTCCTGGTCCATGACGTCCAAGCCCATGTCTTCTGCTACGGCGACGCCGACTTGCGTAAAGAAGATCAGCAGGGTGCCGCCCTCGGCTTTGTGCGCTTCTGGAAGCAGCGCACCGGGCACTACCCGGAGGAACTCATCTTCGATTCCCGGCTGACGACCTACGCCCGTCTGAACGAACTCAACCGCCTGGGGCGTCCACTTCATCACCCTGCGCAGGCGTTCGCCGAAGCTCCTCCGCGAGATCGCGACGGTGCCGGCTTCGGCCTGGCGGCACATCAACCTGAAGAACGTCACCCGTTTGTACCGGACGCCGCGTATCCTGGACCGCCAGATCACATTGTCGGATTATGAGGGTCTCTTACGGCAATTGACCATCACCGAGTTGGGCCACGAGGAGCCGAGCTTGCTCATGACCAACCACCGGACCCAGTCGCCCGCCCGCTTGATTGGTCGCTACGCCCAGCGGATGCTGATCGAAAACCAGATTGAAGATGGCGTCGATTTCTTTCACCTGGATGCGCTCTCCAGCGCGGTGGCCCTGAAAGTAAACTGTGACCTCCTGCTGACGCGGATGGCGAGCAGCCTCTATCGGCTGTTGGCTGGCCGCTGGGCCACGGCTACGAGACGGCCAAGTCGCGTCGCCTATTTCGGGACTTTGTCAACGCCACCGCAGCGGTCACAATCACGAGTCAAGAGATTCAGGTGCGTTTCCAGAGGCGGGCGCATAATCCCCTGTTACTGACAGCCGGCTAGGATCAGACCGACGTGGCGATCCCTTGGCGGGATAAGAAACGGCTCCGCTTCGCCTTTGGATAAGCCGCCGTGGTGTGAAGTTAAAAAACCAGCATGGGAATCCAGGCTAGCGTGCCTCCCGCCACGATTCCAGCGTCACCCCGATCGAATCTGGCAGTTCGGCCAGCCTGTCGACCAGCACGCCGCCCTTACCAGCTTCGTCTACCCATGCGACGTTGGTTCCGAGCAATGCCTCGCGCTCGGATCGGGACCACGCAAACCCGTGTCCCCGCTCCGTGGCAGCTGCAAAGAACCGCTCCAGGCTGGTAACTTCCAAACGCAGTGTTGGCGTTGGGGACACGGAGGGAGCGCCTGCCAGGGTCCCCAGTGCGCTGGGCCATGCCCTCAGTGCCGCCTCCACGCCGGCCATGCGTAGAAGCCCGTCACTTGGAAAGAGCGCCGGCGCTAGGGTGGGACCTTGGCGCCCTGCGGACCCGCCTGGTGGTGGGACCCCACCGTCCCCCACGTTGAGCAGTACCGAGACGACGGCATCATTGATCACGGCCACATCCGGGAAGCGGGTGCCCTGAAAGCTGTCCACCGCCAAGCTAAAGAGGCCCGGAGTGAGGTAATAATAGCTCGGCGCCGCGAAGGTGCCGTCGCCCCGGCCGTACACCAGGGCCATGCCCCGGTAGCTGCCATAGCCGGTCGTCACCACGAAGTCCAGCTTGCCGTCGCCGTCGAAGTCCCTGACCGCCACGTTTCCGGGTTGGTCGCCGACGAAGGCTGTCTTGGGGTCCGCGAAGGTGCCGTCGCCGTTGCCGAGCAGCACGACTACGGCACTGGCAAAGGAGCTATTCGCGGTCGCGATGAGGTCGAGCATGCCGTTGCCGCGGAAGTCCCCCACCGCTATCGAGGTAAAGCCGCCGTAGATGCCCGGGAAGTCCATCGCGGGTTGAAACGTACCGTCACCGTTGCCCAAG
>DATGIQ010000222.1:0-11957 GCA_035295665.1 Gemmataceae bacterium
GAGAAAGTGATATAATCTGTATACATTTATCCGTACCGCAATTACCAAACAGCTAAAACGGCAAATGCCCAGGATTCCTGCCCTCGAACACGCGGGAATGTTAGGTCAACTCGGTAGCGTGGAAATCGAGGCTAGGGACTAGGACGAACGGCGCCGAGAGGATCTACGTGAGCGCGGGTTACAATCTTCCCAATCCCCCCGGCATAGGCGGAGTCGTCGCCCTAGATCCGGATCCGAACAACAACAATCAGTATACCCAGCTAACGCCGGTGACGAGCGCGAACCACCTTTACCATGTCGGCAGGATGGCGATTTACCACAGCCCCCTGGTCAACTCGATCGGTTTCGAGACGGGGGATTTCAGCCAGACGGCAGCGCATCAAGGCGGAACGATTGTCACCAGCCCGGCTTTGGACGGTATGTTCTCGCTTCAGCTCCTGCGCAATAACAGCGCAGCGTGGGCTGAGATTGGGGAACCCGACGACCAGACGTTCTACAACCTCCCCACGGCCTTCTACAGCTTCGAGTTTCAGTATGCGTCGCAGACGGGCGAAGGCGGCGTCGTCAACTTCGAGGACCCGAGCGGCAGCTACAAGGCGGCCTTGCATCTATCGGCGTCAGGCAAGTTGCTCTTCTACGATGCCTCTGGCAATCTACTGGCTACTGGCACGACCACGCTCAATGCCAACCAGACCTATACCATCTCCGCCACGATCGGCCCCGGTACCTGGGATGTGCGGATCAACGGTGTCCTCGAGATGAGCGGCACCGGCAACCTCGGAAAGCCCGGCAACGGCGCCATCAGACTGGGCGGCAACAGCCCGTACACAACCGACTACTACTACGATGACGTAGCCATCAGTCCCAATGTCGTCCCTGCTGGGGGCTTGGTAGTCAATCCCGCGGGCCAGCAGACCGCCACAGAAGGGGTACCCGCCACCATCTCGTTGGGGTCCATCAGCGAAGCGACGCCCAATGCGGTGCTCAACGGCAACCCCTGGACCGTCACCGTCAATTGGGGAGACATGACCCCGAATAATAGCTTCACCATCCCGAACACCGGCGGTCAGGGGCTCCCCATTCAACTGGGAAGCATCCAGCACATCTTCTCCCAGGAGGACAACACCGTGACGGTCACGGTGGCGAACGCGGCCAACGTGGTTAGCTCAGGAGCTTTCCAGGTTATCGTAAGTGATCCCGCCGTCAGTAATGTCTCTGCTGTGGCCTTTGCGTCCAAGCCGACTGTCAGCGGACAGGTGGTAGCAACGTTCACAGATCCGGGTGGAGTGGAAGCGATCGGCGACTATAGCGCCACCATCGATTGGGGCGACGGCACGACGCCAACGACGGGCGGCATCACCGAGATGGGCAACACCGTCATGGTCTCCGGCGACCATACCTACCCCTCGACCAGCCAAGCCTACTCCTTTACGGTGATCGTCGGACACGAGACTACGCCAAGCCAGTCTGTCACGGGCATAGCCACCATTTCCCCAGGAGATCCCGGTACCAGCACCACGGTGACTTCATCGCTGTCCACGTCGGTGGCCGGTCAGCCGGTGACGTTCACCGCTACCGTCCGGCCGGGAGGTCCGGGCACTCCGACCGGCACCGTAAGGTTCTTCGATAATCTGAATACGGGGATCGGTACAGCAACGGTAAGCACGAGCGGCGGTGTCACCACGGCGACGCTCACGACCGGCATCCTTGCGGCGGGTACGCACACGATCACAGCGATCTACAATGGCGACAGCAACTTCAGCGCCAGCTTCGGGAGCGTGACGCAGACGGTAAACACGGCGAGTACCAGTACCGCAGTCAGCTCCTCTGCGAATCCGGCGGTACCCGGGCAGTCGGTTACTTTCACCGCCACCGTGAGTGTCAACGCCCCAGGGAGCACGGCCGCAGGTTACCCGAGCGGCACGGTGATCTTTCGCGATAACGGCACGAGCATCGGCCAGGGCACCTTGAGCACCGCAGGCGGGATCACCCAGGCCATCTTCAGTACCTCCACGTTGACACAGGGCAGCCACCCCATTACGGCCAGCTACGTGGGGGACAGCAACTTCACGCCCAGTGTCTCGGCGCCGCTCTCCCTTACCGTTCAGCAGCCCGTTCCATCGGTCCAGCCCCCGGCGAACCAGATGGCGTCGGAGGGGTGGGCGAAGTCCGTGAACCTGGGAGCCTTCAGTGAAGCAGGACCAGGCCCCTGGACGGCAACGGCAGCCTGGGGCGATGGCACGAGTACGACGCTTCCCGCTCCATCAGGGCCGGGATCGCTTGGGAATTATTCCCACACCTACGCCGAAGAAGGCACGTACACGGTGACCGTCACCGTCACCGATACGGGCGCGAATACCTCAGGCTCCGCAACGTTCACGGTAAACGTGCTCGAGGTAGCGTTGACGACCGCACCGGTCAGTATCAGCCCTACGTTCGCAGTGCCCTTTAGTGGAGCGGTCGCCACCTTTACCGATCTCGGTGGCGCGGAAGCCAATGATGGCACGCACTATTCAGCGAGCATCAATTGGGGCGACGGAACAGCGCCTGCAACCGGCAGCATCAGCTATAGCGGCGGTATCTTCACCGTCAACGGCACGCACACCTACGCCGCCGCCAACTCCTACACCGTCGCCGTTACGATCGGTCACGAAGGGTGGATGTTCGCCTTGGTACAGAGCCCGGCCGCAGTGACCACCTTCGTGGCCGCCAGCCTGGTCAAGCCGACCAGCTTCTGGGAAGGGGGCCAGGGCCAGCAGCTGATCCGCCGCTTTGGCCTGACGAGCAGTAACCAGACCTTGGGCCAGTGGCTGGCGGCAACCTTCCCCAACCTCTATGGGGGAGCTGGCGGTGCGCCGAATCTGAGTCCCTTTACCAATTCCCAAGTCGGCAGCTATTACCAGAGCTTGTACCTGTCCTCCCAAGGCAGCGGCTTGGATGTGGGGATCCTGGACACGGCCCTGGATGACTTCGCCACCACTTCCTCCCTGGGCGGGACGCTCGGACAGAGCTATGGCTTCACGGTCAACAGCTACGGCCTGGGCGCCTATTCCTGGAACATCGCCACTAGCGGGGCGGCCTTCGGCACACCGAATAACACCGTGCTCACCGTCAACCAGATTCTGCTGGCAGCCAATAACAATGCCTCGGGTGGCGAACCGTGGGGTAGCAATACGCTTTTCCGGAACGAGGCCTTGACCGTCTTCCAGGGGATCAACGCCGTTTAGGACGCAAACTGACATTCTCAGCAATTGAGCGGAACTTTCGCGCTGGCTCGGATTCACGAAAGACTCGGCCGGCCCGAGCAGTTTAACAGGCACCTGCGCCCCATGCAGTGGAGCAAATCGCCGCTATTGATCCTTGTCGAGCTTTTCGAGCACAGCTCGGATGGCGGCGACGGGGTCGCTGGCCCGGGCGTCATACCTGCGTTGGAGACGCGGATTCTGCCGATTGGGGACCAAACAGCTGAACTTCCATTCGCCGTTCGGGCCCGTCATATCCAATTGCTGCCCAAATACGCCTCTCGCCTCCAGCTCCTTCTCGGCCTGCTCGAATGTGGTTACACCCGGAGGAGAAGAGGAACCAGCTAGCGATGTCGGAAGGGGATCGCGCGGGGGGGCAGACGTGGCAGTCGCGCTCAGAGCGCGATTGGGTGCCGGCTCGGAAAGCGGCTGCGGCGGTTGCAGGGTTGCCCCTGTGCTATCCGCCATTCGCCGCATCTCCGCGTCCGGAGCATTGCTTGCCGATCCTTGCCGCGCCCAGCCATCGTTGCCCGTCGTCGCAATCGGGGAACCGATTCGAAGATCCTGGCCATTATCCAGCGGACGGGGCGCACCAGCCGCCAAGGCGGCGGTACTCATCGTTGACGTCGCGGGGGGAAGCGGCAAGACCGGAAGCGGCGCAGGAGCCGGTGTCTGCGGTGCCGCGACAACGGCCGGGCGCAGGGGTGGGCCGCCGAGCAACGGATCGATGCCAACCGTTTGGCTGAAGTCGCTACAACCGGCCAGTAGGAGAGCGGTCAGCGTGGACGGCAATAGCCCAGCGCAACGCAAACCCAAGGTGCACACCCAACGCCTCTTCCGCCGGGCCGCTTCTTCGGGCGGTGAGCCGGGAGCAGGGAATGCCTGGCGTTTGTCGCTTCTTTGCAGCCTTCCCATCTTGACCTGCTTTGCCTACAGGCTAGATTGACGGTCTCGCATACGTGCTGCATACGGCATGACACGCGGTGTTCCTATAGAAGAATTGGGGAAGTCTTGCAATGGCAGCTCTACGAATTGCCGTTATCGGCGGCGACGGAATTGGACCCGAAGTCATCGACCAGGCCATCCGCGTGGCGGATGCGGCCGTCGGCCGGCACGAGAACACGGCACTGCAATGGAACCGCCTGCCGTGGAGTTCCGCTTTTTACAAGAAGACGGGGGGCATGATGCCTGCGGACGGCTGGGACCAGCTCCGGCAGCATGATGCCATTCTCCTGGGAGCCATTGGCAGCCCGGACGTGCCGGACCACATCACCTTGCACGGGCTGCTGTTGCCGCTGCGACGTAAGTTTGACCTCTATCTCAATCTCCGGCCGGCCTATCTCTTTGAAGGCGTGCCTTCCCCTCTGCGCGACAAGGCCCCCGGATCGATCGACATGATGGTCTATCGGGAGAACACCGAAGGAGAATACGCGCCGTGTGGCGGGCGGCACTACGAAGGGACGCCCCATGAAATTGCCATCCAGACGGCCATCTTCACCCGCCGCGGCTGCGAGCGGATCATGCGTGCCGCTTTCGAAGGGGCCCGCCAGCGGCGCCGGAAGGTCACTTCCATCACCAAATCCAATGCCCAGCAGTTCGGCATGGTTCTCTGGGACGAGGTGTTTCGAGCCGTGGCCAAGGACTATCCCGATGTCCAGGCCCACGCGCTGCTGATTGACGCTGCCGCCATGGATTTCGTCCGCCGTCCGGAGAGCTTTGATGTCGTGGTTGCCAGCAACCTCTTCGGCGATATCCTCACCGATTTGAGTGCCATCATCACGGGAAGTATGGGCCTGGCGGCCAGCGGCAACATCAACCCGGAGCGCATCTATCCGAGCATGTTCGAGCCGGTGCACGGCTCGGCACCGGACATCGCCGGCAAGGGAATCGCCAACCCGTTGGCGGCCGTGCTGTCAGCGGGCATGCTGCTGGATCACTTGAAGTTGCCCAAGGCTGCGCTGGCGCTTCGGCAGGCGGTGGCCGCCGTGCTGAAGGCAGGCAAGCCGCGCACACCGGACCTGGGAGGTAATGCCACCACGGTGGCCGTGACCGACGCATTGCTGGCCGCACTTTAAGAATCAGTACCGTCCGGGAAACCGGGAGGGGAACATGGGGACAATCGCCACACCGGAGTCCGTGATTCTGGGTAAGGAAAGTGCTCGCGGCAGTGCACGTCCCCGGCTGGATTCTATCGATCTACTGCGGGGCGTGGTCATGGTGATCATGGCCCTGGACCATGTCCGCGATTATTTTTCGCACAGTCTCTACACCGATCCGCCCGTTGATCCCACGGACCTCTCCCGAACGACGATGGCGCTGTTCCTGACCCGCTGGGTGACCCATTTCTGCGCACCGACATTCGTCTTTCTCGCGGGCACCGGGGCGTTCCTTGCCGGAACGCGTGGCAAAAGCAAGTCGGAACTCTCGTGGTTTCTTCTGACCCGTGGACTCTGGCTGGTCTTCTTGGACCTGAGTCTCTTTCGATGGGAATGGACCTTCAACCTCGATTACTTCCATGAATTCGGCGGGGTCATCTGGGTCATCGGCTGGTCGATGGCGATCCTGTCGGCGCTGGTCTTCCTTCCGACCTCGGCGGTCGCTGTCTTCGGGATCGGGCTTATTGCTTACCACAATCTCCTGGATGGCAAGACTGCTGCGGAAGTCGGCTTACCCGAATGGCTCTGGATGATTCTGCACAGTCCCGGCCAATTCACTGTGCTTCCGTCTTTTCAACTGGGATCATTCACCATTCCCGAGATCCAATTCATCACTGCCTATTCGCTCCTGCCATGGCTGGGAGTCCTGACGGCCGGCTACAGTTTTGGCGCGATGTTCCTCCTCGACGCCGAGACTCGACGCAAACAGCTGCTCGGCCTTGGCCTAGCCCTCACCGCCCTGTTCATCGTTGTCCGCTTTACGAACGGCTACGGCGATTCGCGGCCCTGGTCGCCGCAAAACGATCTTCCTTTCACCGTGCTGTCCTTCCTCAACTGCCAGAAGTATCCGCCCTCGGTTCTTTACGTACTCATGACGCTTGGCCCAGCGATCGCGGCCCTCGCCTTGTTCGAGCGGGAGTGGGGTGCGATCGGTCGGTTCTTTGTCGTCTTCGGACGGGTGCCGTTGTTCTATTACATGCTCCATATTCCGCTCATTCATGGGTTGATGGTGGCTGTGGATTATGCCCGCTATGGCTTTTCCCCCTACTCGGCCGAAGGTCCGTGGTCCCTGACCCGGGATCACTTGCCGCCCGATTACGGCGTTGATTTGGCCACCGTGTACGGAATCTGGGTCGGCGTGGTGCTCTTGCTTTTTCCGCTGTGCTGGTGGTTTGCGGAGATCAAACGGCGGCGACGGGGAGGGTGGTTGAGTTATTTGTAGGGGATGGATCCTGTTTCTATTTCCGCGTTGGGCTCCCGGCCGCGGGCTTCGTAGCGACGGGTCCCGGCACCGGCTTGGGGAGTTGCCGCCTGCGGCGCAGGCTCACTTTCGGCGTCGGCCGATCATGTTCATCTTCAATATCGCCGACGATCTCTTCCAGAACATCCTCCAGTGTGATCAGTCCGCGGATTTTGCCTGCTTCGTCGCGGACCAAGGACATATGGCGGCGCGAGCTGCGGAAGAGGCGCAGGGCGGTGGCGATGCTTTCCTCCGGTTTCAGAAACAGCGGCGGATACATCGCATCTTCCAGGATCACCACTCCCTTTACGCTGAACAGGTAAAACAGGTCCTTGGTGTTGACGATGCCGACTACGTTGTCCGGGTTCCCTTCGTACACCGGCATGCGCGTGTGGGCCCCGCTGCGGACCGCTTCCAGCACCTTATCCGGCGGCGTGTTCAGCTCCAAGGTAGCCATTTTGTCGCGCGGTACCAGACAGTTGGCCACCTTTTTGCCGGAGAGCCGGAACACGTTCTGCACGAATTCGGCCTGTTCCGGTTCCAGGATGCCTGCCTCTTCCGTGTCCTCGATCAAGAGGACCAATTCCTCCACCGTGTGGACCAGCTCTTCGCCGCGGGCCGGTTGGTAGCCGCACAGGCGCAGGATTGCGTTCGCAGTGCCGCTCATGATCAGCGTAAACGGGCGCGTCAACCGAGCGAAGACGACCAGCGGACTGGCTAACCATAAGGCCGTCTGGTCGGGGACTTGCAAAGCCAGATTTTTCGGGATGAGCTCGCCGAAAGCAACGTGCATGAAGGTGATGAGCAAGAGGGCAATGGTCGTGGCCGAGGTATGGATCGCCACGGCGCTCCACGTGCCGCGCAGGGAATGGAAGAGCGGCTCCAACAGTCGCGCCAGAGCGGGCTCGCCGACCCAGCCCAGTCCGATGCTGGCCAGGGTGATTCCGAGCTGAGTCGCGGCAATGGAGCGGTCGAGACGATTGATGGCGTTCTCGGCTGCTTTGGCGCCGCGAACCCCGTGGCGCACCATCTCCTCGATCCGGGTCTTACGTACCGCGACCAGTGCGAATTCGGCAGCGACGAAGAGACCGTTGAGCACCACCAGGGCCGGCACACTGAGCAGCTCCAGGAGCTCCCAGACCCACTGATCGACCGCCAGAAGCAACCAATTACTTTGCAAGCGCGGCCACCTCCTTGGTTAGCACGTTCACCCGCGATGGTAGCATAGAACTGCCGCAGGGCCAACAGCGTGCCACTTCTTTGCAAGGCATATGCCGTTCCGAAAACGATCAACCCGCATTCGTACTTGCCGGAGTCCGGCCGGGCCAGCTATCCTCATCACAGGGAATTGACCACCTCCAAGAGGACCCGCCATGTCCGCCACTTATCAAACGCTCCTTGTTGCGATGGCCGGTAACGTGTGCACGGTGACGTTGAACCGTCCCGATTCGCTCAACGCGCTGAATGAGACGATGACGGCGGAATTGGCCTCGCTCTTGCAAGGACTCCAGCAGAATCCGCAGGTGCGCTGTGTGGTGCTCACCGGCGCCGGCCGGGCGTTCAGTTCGGGTCAGGATCTGGGCGATTTGAAAAAAATGTACACCAGCTCCGAGCAGCGGCTTCACCTTGCCGAGGAGCTACGGCGGCGCTACAACCCGGTCGTCTGGGGTCTGCGCGATCTGGAAAAACCGGTCGTCGCGGCCATCAACGGCGTGGCGGCCGGGGCAGGGCTCAGCCTCGCGTTGGCCTGTGATCTGCGTATTGCTTCGGACAAAGCGTCCTTCATCGAGGCCTTCGTCAATGTTGGCCTGGTGCCGGACTCGGCCAGCACGTTTTTCTTGCCGCGCCTGGTGGGCTTGGGCAAGGCCCTGGAAATGTGCTTTACTGGAGAAAAGGTATCAGCGGCAGACGCCTTAGCTTTCGGTCTGGTGAACAAAGTGGTTCCCGCCGATGAACTGGCGAAGGCGACGCAGGAGCTGGCGGCCCGGCTCGCCCAGCTTCCGACCCGCGCGATCGGGCTGATGAAAGGCTTGCTCTACCGCTCCTTCGGTTCGGATCTCGACGCCCAGCTCGAAGCCGAGGCACAGGTTCAAGAGGTCGCTGGATTGACCGCTGATCACCGCGAAGGGGTCCTGGCGTTCTTCGAAAAGCGGCCGCCGAACTTCCGAGGCCAGTAGAAGGGACCAACTCAACCATGCGACGAGCCCTCCTTATCGATGCCGTGCGCACCCCCATTGGCCGGTATGGCGGCGTTCTCCGAACGTGCCGTCCCGATGACTTGGCCGCGCTAGTGATCCAGACGGTTCTGGAACGCACCAAGATCGACCCCTCCGCCGTCGAAGACGTTTATCTCGGTGCCACGAACCAGGCCGGCGAGGACAACCGCAACGTGGCCCGCATGGCCGCTCTGCTCGCCGGGTTACCCGAAACGATCCCGGGTTGCACGGTCAATCGGCTCTGTGCCTCGGGCTTGGAGGCGATCAATATCGCCGCCCGAATGATCGAAGCCGGCATGGGCGATGTGTTCCTTGCCGGCGGCGTCGAGTGCATGAGCCGGGCGCCATTGGTGATGCTTAAGCCCGAAGAAGGATTTCCACGCGGCAATCAGCAGCTCGTGGATACAACGATCGGCTGGCGGTTCACCAATCCGCGGCTGGCCAAGCTGCACCATCCCTATAGCATGGGCGAAACCGCCGAGAACCTGGCCAAGAAATACGGCATTGGCCGCGAGCCACAGGACCGATTCGCGCTCGCCAGTCAGCAACGCGCCCAGAAAGCCCAGCAAGCCGGCCGGTTCGGCGACGAGCTGGTGCCGGTCACCGTGCCGCAGCGCAAGGGTCCGACTCTCGTTGTCCGCCACGATGAGCATCCCCGTCCCGAGACGACGCTGGAAAGTCTGGCCAAGCTGCCGCCGGCGTTTGTGAAAGACGGCACGGTGACCGCAGGCAATTCCTCAGGCATCAACGATGGAGCGGCGGCGGTGCTCCTGGTGGAGGAAGAGACGGCGAAACGAATGGGCCTGCGCGCACTCGCTCGGATCGGTCCATCGGCCACGGCCGGCGTCGATCCCGCTTGTATGGGCATCGGCCCCGTGCCGGCCACGCATAAGGTGTTAAAACGTGCCGGCATTCGGCTAGGCGAAGTCGATATAATAGAGATAAACGAGGCCTTCGCGGTCCAGGTGTTGGCCTGCATCCGCGAGCTGGGATTGGAGGACGCCACGCTCAATCCCAACGGCGGAGCCATTGCCCTGGGACATCCGCTCGGCTGTAGCGGAGCCCGGCTGGTCACCACGCTGGTCCACGAGATGCGCCGGTCGGGCGCTCGCCGCGGCCTGGCTACGCTGTGTGTTGGCGTGGGGCAGGGGGTTGCCACGGTGCTGGAAGGGATCTAAATGGCCATGCCTCATCCTGTAGCACACCAGCCTGACGCGCCGGCGAAAGAGCGCGGCACCTTCGCCGGCGCGTCAGGCTGGTGCGCTGCCGAATTTCGAACGGTGGTATAGGTATGTCGGTCAGTGCCAGCGTGGAGTTCAAGATCAACTGGGACATCGACGAAGATGCCCAGCAGCTTGCCGATTTCGAAGCGCGGATCGAGGCCGGCCAAATCATCGAGCCGGATGATTGGATGCCGCACAATTACCGAGTCGGCATGCTGCGCATGGCCGAGCATCATGCCAATTCCGAAATTGTCGGTGCCCTGCCCGAAGGCGAATGGATTACGCGCGCTCCGAGCTTACGCCGTAAGCTCGCTCTTATCGCCAAGGTACAGGATGAAGTCGGCCACGGCCAAATGCTCTATCGCGTTTCCCAAGACCTGGGCAAAAAGCGCGATCAGATGCTGCGCGATCTGATTACAGGCAAGACCAAGTACCACAATGTCTTCAACTACCCCGCGCCGACCTGGGCCGACGTGACCATGATCCAGTGGCTGGTTGATGGAGCGGCCATCTTGAACCAGGCGACCCTGGCGGAGGGGAGCTATGGGCCGTATGTGCGCACCATGAAGCGGATCAACATGGAAGAAGCGTTCCACTTCAAGAGTGGCGAGGACATGATCCTGACGCTGATGAGCGGCACCGCACGGCAGAAGCAGATGGCCCAGGAAGCGTTTGATCGCTGGTGGGAGCCGTGCCTGATGTTTTTCGGACCGCCCGATAAGGATTCGGTCAAGACCCAGCCGTTCATGCGCTGGCGGATCAAGACAGCCACCAACGATGAGCTGCGGCAGCGCTTCGTAGATCGTTTCGCACCAGCCGCTCTGGATCTGGGACTGAAAATTCATGTCACGGCGAAGGACGAACACGGCATGGTCACGGGTTGCCGTGAAGATCCGAAATTGCACCACGACGAAGCCAGGGGGCACTGGGACGTCAGCCAGCCCGATTGGAACGAGTTCTACCGCGTGATCCGTGGGCACGGTCCCCTCAACAAGGAACGCGTGGGATTGCGGCGTTTCTCCTACGAACAGGGGCAGTGGGTCCGGCGGGCCGTGCTGGGCAGCACGGAATTGCCGCCCGCCGCCTAGCAGCGATTCGCTCAACCGCGCGGTTCCGCCGCAAAATAACCGGAGGAATTCAGCGTGTCGCGATTGCGGGATCAAGTTCATCTGCCGAACGAGGGCGAATTGACACTGCCCGCTGAGGGAGATGCCAAGCCGTACGAAGTGTTCGTGCAGCTGCAACGCGGCAAGCCACATGTCCACGCCGGCACGGTTGATGCGGTCGATGCATCGATGGCTCTTCAGTTTGCCCGCGAACACTACGGCCAGGACCAACCTTGTGTGCATATCTGGGTCGTGCCGCGCGATGCCATGCTGGGCACCGATTATGGGAAGGACGTCATCTGGCGCTACACCGACCGAACCTATCGGCAGGCCCGGGCTTATCAGGTGCGCAAACGTTGGGAGCAATTTCGCAGCAAACAGGACGTGGACCGATACGAGAAGGAAGATCTGAAAGAAGCATTTTGACGGCTGCCGGAACGCGAGGGTACAGGCATGGACCAGCTCAGCGCACATCTGAAACGGCCCCTGGTCGAGCTGCTCCTGAGCGTGGCCGACGACAAGTTCATGTTGGGTCACCGCAACGCCGACTGGACGGGACTGGCTCCGATCCTGGAAGAGGACATCGCCTTTTCCGCCCTGGCCCAGGATGAAATCGCGCATGCTTCGGCCCTGTACGAGATGGTTGCTCAACTTCAGGACACCAAGCCGGATCGACTCGCCTTTGGCCGCAGGCCCGAAGAATACCGCTGTGCCGCCATCGTGGAGCTGTCGGATGGATTCGATTGGGCGAAGGCGCTGTGCCGCAATTTCTTC
>DATGIQ010000223.1:0-23770 GCA_035295665.1 Gemmataceae bacterium
AGCGGCCGTCCCACGCTCCGCTGAGCCGCTCCGCACGCTCTACCGGAGCCAGATGGTTCCAGTTGAGCGTCATGGTCAGCTCGGGACTGACCAAGAGATACCGCCCCAAGAGTTCCGACCATTCCACAACCCCTCCCAGGACTGCTGCCAACGTCCGCACGGGCTCCAAGCCCTGATCGGGCCGGCGACTGGCATAGGAGAGTGAAATGATCCTGTCCTGCCTGAAAATGCGACGGGCCGCTCGACAGAATTCGGCCAGGGCGTCCGTACGAATCCCATGAAACTTATCCACGCTCAGGCCGAACTTGCCGGTGAAACCAGCGTCGGCCAGCTTCCCAAGGACCGTTTCCAGATGCCCGCGTTCCGTGAACCAAACGCCGTTCGTCGCAATCTTATCGAAACGAAAGCCCAGTTCGGCGGCCCGACGGCACACCATGTGCACAAACTCGGGATAAAGAAACGGCTCGCCTCCGGTGAAGCCAAGAATGCCTATTCCGTAGGCGTGAGCTTCCTCCAAGAAGCGCACGGCCGTGGGAATCGGTAAGCGGTCGGTCCATTCGATCGGCACACAGCAGTGCGGACAGCGGAGGTTGCACTGATACGTGCCGGCGAAGGAAAGATAATTGGGCCGAAACGTTCGGGTGCGGCGAGGCACCGGGCGTTCCATTCCCCGTGTTAGCGGCGGCGGTAATGGACGAGGATCCGACATCCTGATAGCTCCGCAGGAAAGTTATCCCACCGCTATGATAGCGACGAAGCGACAAGCCCGCCAAGCGTTTAGGACATGAAGTCTGTTAACATGAACATGGACAGTCGTCAACTACTGGGGTGATCGTTTGGCGTGGCGGACCCCTTCCGTGCAGTACTCCCCGGCAGCCGGCGGCAGGATGGCGGACGCATCAGAATCAATGGATTGTGCTTGTCATGGGGCAAAAATGTATGCGAGAATTCAGTGCGGACTCTCGGTCAGCCGTACCCGCCCAGTTCGGTGAACGAGAATTCCATCGGCTTGGTTGGGGGAGCAGAATCATGATCTTCACGCGGAGAGCGTGCGTCGTCGCTGTGGCAGGGTTCGGAGGGATGGCACTTCTTGCTGTCCTGCACACGGTCCACGCTGCGCCCCAGGTCCTGGTTCCAGCTGCTCAGGTGCAGCCTGCTGCTCCTTCTGCCGCTCCAGAACCCGACCGCGAGTTCACCGATGCCATCACCCTGCCGACCGACCGTCAGGTGAAGAAGCAACTGGAGGCAGCGAGCGAAGATTACATCCAGAACGAAGCCTGGAGCGAAGCGGCTCGGTTGCTGCAGCGCATTCTCGATAGCAAGGAGGACATCTTCGTTCAGGTGTCACGGCGCGGGGCCAGCAACCAAGGCAAGGTTCGCTGGGTGAGTGCCAAATCCTACGCGAACGAGCTGCTGGGTACCATGCCGAAGGATGGCTTGCCGTTCTATGAGCTGCAATACGGCTCGACCGCCAAGAAGCTCCTGAACGAGGCCATCGCCAAGAGTGATCCGCAAATCCTGGCGGATGTGGCCCAGCGTTATTTCCATACGGAAGCCGGCGCCCTGGCCACCGACTTGCTGGGCACCTACCATCTCGACCGTGGCCAGGCGTTGATGGCCGCCCTCTGCTATGAACGCCTCCTGGAACGCGAAGGGGCCGACCAGCTATCCCCCTTGATGCTGTTCAAAGCCGCGTTGGCGTTCCACCAAGTTGGCGACAAAGCCTATGCCGCCATCGCCGACCGAACCTGGAAACGCCTTGCCGCCAAAATTGGCCGCGATGGCTTGATGGTGGGTGATCTGCGCGTTTCTCTCGACCAGCTACGCAAAGAGCTCGACCGCGCCGCCGCGGCCCAGGCCGAATCTGCACAACAAGGATTGAAATATTGGGCCGTGTTCCGTGGCAATGCCAGCCGTTCCGCCCGGGGCCGTGGGAGTGATCCGTTTCTGGAAAGCAAATGGCAAATGTCCATGCTGGCGGACAAGCTCAACTCTCGCGCCAAAGAATGGGTCGAAAAAGCCCGCCAGCATCAACAATTTCGGCCGGAGCCAATGTTGCCGGCCTTCTTTCCCGTGGCCGCCGGCGGCAAATTGATTTACCGCAGTTACGCGGGGATCCATGCCGTCGACATCAAGACCGGCGAGCTGCTCTGGGATTCCATTCCCCTGGCCGGCAGTCTCGACGCCTTGGCGGAGTTGGCCAAGCACTCGGAAGTCGCAACCTGGTTCAACCAGTACCTGGCGGGAACGTATCAAAATATTCTTTTCGAAAACTCGACCGTGGGAACACTCAGCACCGACGGCAGCCGGGTCTATGCCGTGGATGACTTGGCCATCCCCCCCTACCCCGGCTACCAGACGTTCCCAGCCATTGGTCCGGGCGGAGCGGTGCAGATGAGCGGGCCGCTACACGCCTTGGCGCAGCGTAGCCGGCTGATTGCGTTTGATCTGGATAGCGGCAAGCTGGTCTGGGAGCATGGCGACCCGGGGCCGCCGGAAAAGCCGATGGACAAGACTGAGCTGGCGGACAGCTATTTCTTGGGACCGCCGCTGCCGTTGGGAGGGAAACTGTACGTTTTGACGGAAAAGAATGCCGAGCTGCGCCTGGTCTGCCTGGATGCGGCCAGCGGCGAGCCGGCCTGGATGCAGACGCTGGCGACCGTGCGGGACCGGCTGCTCCAGGATGTTAGTCGCCGGGTGCAGGCGGTGCACCTGGCCTATGGCGAAGGGATCATGGTGTGCCCCACCAATGCCGGCGCGATCCTGGGCATCGATTTGCTATCGCGCAGCCTTGTCTGGGCGTTTCCGTACCGTGAGAAGACTCCCGAATCTTCCCCGCCGCGCTTCGGGCCGGGGATGCAGCGCGGGCGGTTGCCTCCGGGAGCCGCCCCGGTCATCGGCGTCGATATCTATGGCAATCTCCAAAAACTGAGCGGCGACTGGAAAATGTCGGCGCCCATCATCCAGGACGGCAAGGTCGTTTTCACTGCGCCGGACGGCGGAGCGATCCATTGTTTGAATTTGCGCGACGGCACACCGCTCTGGCAGGCCGAGCGGCGTGACGATCTGTACCTGGCCGGCGTTTTTGGCGGCAAGGTCGTTCTGGTTGGGAAGTCCACGTGCCGGGCGTTGCGCCTGGCCGACGGAAGGCAGCAACTGTGGCAGGTCGAGACCGGGCTCCCTTCCGGCCAAGGGGTTGCCAGCGGTCCATTTTACTATCTCCCGCTCAAGAAGGGCGAAGTTTGCAAAATCGATCTCGAACAGGGCATTGTCGTCGCGCACAGTCCTTCCCCTAAGAATGACATGCCCGGGAATCTGGTGTTCTTCGATGGGGATGTCGTTTCGCAGACCGAGACAGCGGTCACGGCCTATCCGCAGGTCGATGCCAAGGTGGCCGAGATCGACGCCCGTCTCGGCAAGGATCCGAAGGACCCCGTTGCCCTGACGGAGCGTGGCGAGTTGCGGCTCTACCAGGGGAAGCTGACGGATGCCGTCGCCGATCTTCGCACCGCCCTGACGCATTCGCCGCCAACCAATATCCTGCCCAAGGCGAAGAATAAGTTGTACCTCACGCTGACGGAGCTGTTGCGTCAGGACTTCCACTCGGCCGAGCCGTACCTCAAGGAATACCAGGAGCTGTGCCAGATACCGGTCCCTGACGGGGCCACGGCCGAGGAACGCCAGAAGTGCGAACAGGAGCAGCGCCGTCGTCAGGCCGGCTTCCTCTGTTTGCTCGCCGACGGACGGGAGAAACAAGGCCGTTTGATGGACGCTTTCCAGGCCTATCTGGATTTCGGTGCCCTGGCCGAAGCCAAAGAACTCGTGACCGTCATTAACGAGCCGGCCGTCAAGGCACAGCCGGACGTCTGGGCCCAGGGCCGCATTGCCGCCTTGGTTGCCAAGGCGAGTCCGGAGCAGCGGAAGGCCCTGGAAAAACAGATCGCGGCACGCTGGGAAACCGTGGAAGGTACCAAAAACCTCGATGCGATGCGGCGTTTTGTCAAGGCGTTTGGCTCCCTCTTCCGGGTGGGTCGCCAAGCGCGTCTCCTCTTCGCCGAGCGCCTGCTGGATGAAAACCTCTTCATCGAAGCGGAGATGCACCTGCTCCAGCTGTACCGTCAAAAAGAGGACACGCCGATCGCCGCCCAGGCGGTGGAAGCGCTGGCCCGGTTGATGGCTCGCAAGGGGCTGATGGATGATGCTGCTTATTACTACCGGATCCTGGGCACCGATTTCGCCAACGTCGTTATCCGCGACGGCAAGACCGGCGTCGATCTGTTCCGTGAGCTGGCGACCGACAAACGCTTTCTCCCGTATCTGGAAGGCGTCGATTCGCCACTGACTAGTGGAAATCTGGAAGTCATGCAGATTCGCGGCAGCAATTTTCCGGGCAGTGAGCTCTACCCCTACGAGCCGAAGGGAGAGATGCTTCCCTTCCTCCACCATCAGCGCCTGGTTTGGACGCGCGGACCCAACCCGCAAGGTCAGAATCTCAACGTCTTCCAGCTCAAGGTGCTCGATAAAGACAGCAATGAAGAGCGGTGGACGCTGACCGCACCGGCCACGCGCGTCACCTACAACGATTACACCGTAGCCATGAATATGAACAATGGCATGGTGATGCGCCGGGGAAACGTGGCTCCGCCGGTGGTGAACCCGACGCCATTCCCCTACTACACCAAAGGGCATCTGGCGGTCCTCTACCTCGGTCAGATGATTTACGGGGTGGACCTGGTTGATCTGCGTAAGCTCTGGGAAGTCGATCTGCTCGACCTCAGCCAACTGGGGTTGAGCCCGCAACAGCCCTGGAGCAACGTCCAGCACTTGCTCACCCTGGATGCAGAGGCGGGGCTGCGACTGCACAATGCCCAAGGCATCACGGAGCCGCTCGGCCAGATCGGTCCGGTCACCGCTTCGTATGTTTGTCTGCGAACCCAGACCGGACTCGTCGCTGTCGATCCGATCGATGGCTCGGTGCTGTGGACCAAAACCGATGTTTCCCCGCACACGTACATTTTTGGGGATGATGAGTACGTCTACCTGATCGATGTTCGGGACAATAAAGCAGTCGGTACGGGGCGTGCCCTGCGCGGTCGGGACGGGGCTTCGGTCGCGGTTCCGGACTTCGCCATTCCCTTCCAGCACCGCCAGCGGATTGTCGATGGCCGCCTGCTCGTTTTGGAGCGCGATTCTCCCGTTGCGGCCCGGTCCGGAGAACATGCCCCAACCGGAGGCGGCGTGCTGCATCTCTACGATGTGCACACCGGCCAGGACCTGTGGAAGAAGGAGCTTCCACCCGATGCCGTCTTCCTGCGCAGCGAAGACCCCGAACTGGCCGGGGTGGTCGATCCGGACGGCACCATTACCGTGGCCGATCTGCGCATCCCGAAGGAAGTGTTCCACGCTGCGATACCACCGGCGGACATGGCGAAGGTCAACGCCGGCCTCTTGCTCCAGGACAGCAAACAGTTCTATGTGATCCTCAACCGCCCGGCGGAGGCGAATCCGGATCTGCAAGGTCCCTTTTCCAACGTGAACATCTTGCGCTCCGCGCCCGTCAACGGCACCATCCATGCTTTCGATCGTCAAAGCGGCGAACGGAATTGGTACAAACGGATGCCCAACCAGATGCTTCTGCTGGAACGCTTCTCCGATCTGCCCATGATGCTCTTCACGGCCAAGTTCATCAAGATGGTGAACGGCGGGGGCTACACGACGACCGTGGCCGCCACGGTGAGCATCAACAAGCGCACGGGCAAATTGCTGCTCCCCGAAGAGGCGTATCAATCGGCCCACTCTCAGGGGCAGTATTTTGCCCTGGCCATCAATCGCCGCGCCGGCACATACGATTTGATAGCCCCGAACATGATGCTGCGCCATTTCGTTGCGGATGCTGGCTTCAAGTCCGGTGCGCTCAAAGAGCGTGGCATCCCGAAGCCGGCACGGGACGGGATCCCGGCGGCGCGCGAGAGTGGCCCCTTGATTCTTCCTCCGAATCCGGTTGCCCCGCCGGCGCCCCGGTCGCCGTGAGAGGATCGCCGAGGAAGGCGAAATGAACTTCCGCACTAATGGCTCGGAGGAACGGCCCTCATGAAACCGACGGTCTGGGTTCTCGGCACGATGGTGCTGTTGTCCGGTCTTGGCCAGGGGGCGGTCCGAGCCGAAGACATTCCCCCGCGTTATCATGCGGTGATCCAGAAAGGCCTGGACTACGTTGCCAAGCAGCAGCACCGGGACGGACACTGGGAAGGCAATGGCGGCGGCTATCCCACGACGATCACCGCGCTGTGCGGCATGGCGTTGCTCATGGAAGGGAGCACGCTCCGGGAAGGGAAGTACGCTGAGCCCATTCGCAAAGCGGTGGATTGGCTCATGGAGCGGACCCAGCGCAACGGCCTGCTGGGCAACCCGAACAACCCGACCGAGGCGGTCCGCTACATGTATGGACACGGTTATTCCTTGCTGTTTTTGGCGCAAATATACGGCGAGGAGGAAGACGGTGACCGCCGCCGCAAGCTGGAAGAGATCCTGACACGGGCGGTGGATTTCACGGGCAAGGCACAAACGTCGCGCGGCGGCTGGGGCTACGTATCCAGTGCCGACGGCGGGGGCTTTGACGAAGGCTCGGTAACCATTACCCAGGTCCAGGCCCTCCGCGCCGCCCGCAACGCCGGCATTGCGGTCCCCAAGTCAATTATCGACCGGGCCCATGATTACCTTAAGAACTGCACGACTGCCAATGGCGGGGTGATTTATAGCCTGGCGCACGGCGGGGCGTTCAACGGCGGCGAACGGCCACCACTGACCGCGGCCGCCATTTCCTGTATGTTCAGTGCCGGCGAGTACAAATCCGAGTTGGCCAAGAAGTGGATCAAGTTTTGCCAGCGTGCGATTCCAATCGACAAGAGCGGCAACGATAGTTTTGGGCATTGGGAGTATACGCACTACTATTACGCCCAGGCCCTGTATGTGTTGGGCGACGATGGCTACGCCAAGATGTTTCCCGAAGCTCCACCCGGTGAACGGTTGACCTGGAGCAATTATCGCGACGTCATTTTCGACTATCTCGCGGGGCGGCAAAACGCGGACGGCAGCTGGTCGCAGGGTCACATCGGCCCGCTCTTTACCACTGCGTGCCATCTGGCGATCATGCAGTTGGATAAAGGCACCTTGCCCATTTACCAGCGCTGAGGATCGGCGAACCAATCCCATTGTCCGACAACTCGGAACGCGGCCTCCGCTCACTCGTCAGGATCAGCTCCTGCCGCTCTCGGCGATTGGCCCGGCACTGGTGGAGTTGCTGACCGGTGGGTGAAGTTCCCGCAGCAGCCCGTCGCGAAGGTCATAAATCCAGCCATGCACAGTCAGTTCCTGCCCCCGCGCCCAGGCGTCGCGCACAACCGTCGTCTGCCGGACATTCATCATTTGCTCGATGACGTTCAACTCACACAGTCGATGGTGTCGTTCTGCCTCGGTGGGAAGCGCGTCGAGCAGTCCCTGGTGCTTCCAGCGCACGTCCTGGATATGGCGCAGCCAATTGTCGATCAGCCCCAATTTATCGTCCCGCAGCGCAGCCAGCACTCCGCCGCAGCCATAGTGGCCACAGACGATGATGTGGCCAACCCGAAGGACCTCTACCGCAAACTGGATCGTCGACAGGCAGTTCAAATCAGCGTGGACCACGACATTGGCCACGTTGCGATGGACGAACATTTCGCCAGGCAAGAGACCCACGATCTGGTTGGCAGGCACGCGGCTATCGGAGCACCCAATCCATAGATATTGCGGCGCCTGTTGCCGTGCCAGGCGTTGGAAGAATTCCGGATCCTTCCGGGTCATCTCGGCAGCCCATGCCTGGTTGTTCAGGAACAGTTGTGTGAGAACGCCCATGTCATTGTTTTACAATAACTGGCCTGCATGGATAGCAGTGAGGAGGTGCCCGGCCCGGTGCACGTCCTTGCAAACCCGCATGGGCGGCAGGTCAAGCGTGGGTCTGAAAATCGTAGCAAAACGTTGCGTGTAATTTGCCATTTCATAAAACCGTGAAATAGTGGTATGGGAAGCTGGTTATGGCAGAGTTGATGTCATCCTGCACGGTACGCGATCCCTGGAAGCCTGGGCATTCGGCCCTGGATGCCGTGCCCGTGGAGCGAACGGCCTAGCTTTTTCGCGCGATGGGAGACGCTCGGCGGCTCCGTCTGCTGGAATTCCTCAAACACGGCGAGCGTTGCGTTACAGCAATCGCTACCGCCCTCCAGGAAAATTCTTCCACGGTCTCCCAGCCACGGTCCGGATTGCGGGCACCCCCGGATTCTGCACGGCGACCACGGCCATGATCGCGGCAAGATCCAGCGACCGGAGACCCCATCCAAGGAATCGAACGCGGAGGAACGTCGATCCGCCGGCCAGAAACGGCCGGCTGTACGGTTCGCCGACTTCCTTGATCTGGCTTCCCGATGGTTGCGCGTCGATCGCCAATTCGTTATGATTAAAGGAGTGAATCGTCGTAAACGGTAGCCATGCAATCCCTTCATGAGGAAGGGAAATCGAGGAGCTCAATGATGAAGCACACCATCTTCCCTGGTCTGCTGGCGCTCGCACTCGGTGCGGGTCTGGTGGCGGCGAACCCACTCCGGGCTGAAGAGCTGGCACCGGAGTACCGTACTGCAATCCAGAAAGGGCTGGAGTGGGTGGCCAAGCAGCAACACCGCGATGGCCATTGGGAGGCCAACGGTGGACAATACCCGTCCGCCATGACGGCTCTGGCCGGGATGGTCCTCCTCATGGAAGGAAGCACGCTGCGGGAAGGCAAATACTGCAATCACATCCGCCGGGCGGTCGATTGGCTCACGGAGCGGAGCCAGCGCAACGGCTTGCTGGCCAACCCCAACAATGCCGTGGAAGCCGGCCGGTACATGTATGGCCACGGGTTCGCCACGCTCTTTCTGGCCCAGGTTTATGGCGAAGAAGAGGACAACGACCGCCGCCGCAAGCTGGAGGATATTTTGACGCGGGCCGTGGATTTCATCGGCAAGGCTCAATCGTCGCGGGGCGGCTGGTACTACACCTCGGCGGCCGACGGCCATGACCAGGATGAAGGCTCCGTCACGATCACACAGATGCAGGCGTTGCGCGCCGCCAAGAATGCCGGGATCGTCGTTCCCAAGTCGATCATCGATAGGGCGCTGAAATACCTGGAAAACTCGACCACGGAGGGCGGCGGGGTCATCTACAGCCTCTCCCAGGCTGGGGGACGGGCCATGGGGGGCGGGCAGCCCGCACTGACGGCGGCCGCGGTGGCGTGCGGCTTTAATGCCGGCCAGTATCATTCCCCTCTGGCCAAAAGATGGCTTCAGTTTTGCCAGGCGCACGTTCCGATCGGCAACGTCCATCGCTTCAACCACGATGAGTACACGCAGTATTACTACGCTCAGGCTCTGTACATGCTCGGGGACGATGGCTATGCCCGGCTCTTCCCGGATTCTCGAGAGAGCGAGCGGCTCACCTGGGGCAAGTACCGCAAGGTGATGTTCGATCATCTGGTCCGCACTCAGGGTGCGGATGGTAGCTGGAACGGCGGATACATCGGCCAAATCTTTGCAACGACGGCCTATTTGACGATCTTACAGCTGGATAATGGCACCCTGCCTATATATCAAAGATAGAGAAATTTTGCGTATGCGGATGACACGCGGTGGTTGTTGACGCTCGTTGCCGAGCAAGGTTCCCTTAGTCAGAATTCGAGGAACGCATGACTGAACCCAATGTCCAGGCCGTTTCCGCTGCCGGGGAGTCCACCGATACCTTGGCTCAAGACGACCTCGAGTCGGTACGTCGTTTGCGCGATGCCTTTGACAGCATCAAAAAACAACTGGCGCGCGTAATTGTGGGTCAGGATCAGGTGATCGAGGAATTACTCATCGCCTTGTTCAGCCGCGGGCATTGCATTCTGGAAGGTGTGCCGGGGCTGGCTAAGACCTTGATGATCAGCACGCTTTCCAAGTGCCTGTCCCTTGCCTTTAGCCGCATCCAGTTTACGCCCGACCTCATGCCCTCCGACATCACCGGAACGGAGGTGATCGAAGAGAACCGCAGCACCGGCCACCGGGAGTTCAAGTTCATCGAAGGGCCGCTCTTCGCCAACGTGATCTTGGCGGACGAAATCAATCGCACGCCGCCCAAGACCCAGGCCGCCCTCTTGGAAGCGATGCAAGAGCGGCAGGTCACGGTCGGCCGGGTTCGCCATCGGCTGTCTGATCCCTTCTTCGTGCTTGCCACGCAGAACCCGATCGAGCAAGAAGGCACCTATCCCCTGCCCGAGGCTCAGCAAGACCGCTTCATGTTCAAGGTGTTCGTGAAGTACCCGAACTTTAACGAAGAATTCGAGATCGCCCGGCGGACAACCGCGCTGATCAGCGAAGACCTTCAGCCCGTTTTGGCCGGCGACCTGATCCTCGAATTGCAGCGGCTGGTGCGGCGGGTGCCGGTCACGGACCATGTCATCCAGTACACGCTGGCCCTGGTCCGGCAGACGCGGATCGGCGAGCCCGGCGTCCCGAAATTCATCCGCGATTGGCTTGCCTGGGGAGCTGGACCCCGGGCTGTGCAGTACCTGATCCTGGGAGGCAAGGCCCGGGCTCTGCTCTATGGCCGAACCCATGTGCAGTGTGAAGACATCCAAACCCTGGCCTATCCGGTATTGCGGCACCGCATTCTGACGAATTTCACGGCTGCCTCGGAAGGCATCACGACCGATACGGTCATCGAAAAGCTCCTCACGGAAACTCCCAGTCGGGAAGGGGAGCTGACGCGGGATGAGCGTTTCCGAAAAATCTTTGCCTCGTGAAGGACTCATTTGTGCCCACAAAAGACGACAATCCGCGACGATTTCTCGACCCCGAAGCCATCGCACGCATTTCCCGTCTCGACCTGCGCGCCCGCCACGTGGTCGAAGGTTTCATTTCCGGGATGCACCGCAGCCCGTTCTTTGGCCACAGCATCGAGTTCGTGCAGCACCGGGAATACGTCGCCGGCGATGATTTGCGGCATCTCGATTGGAAGGTCTGGTCCAAGACCGATCGCTTTTACGTCAAGCAGTACGAGGAAGAGACCAACCTGCGCAGCACCATCATCGTCGATGTCAGCGAGTCGATGCACTACGGACGCGGAGCCCTTAACAAGTACGCCTATGGCTGCACGGTGGCCGCCTGTCTGGGGTATCTCTTGCTCCGCCAGCAGGATTCCGTCGGGCTCATCACCTTTGATGACAAGGTGCGGCAAATTGTCCCGCCGCGCAGTCAGCAGACCCACAGCGACGCCTTGGTCCAGGCACTGCATACCAGCCAGCCGCGCGCCAAGACCGACCTGGAAAAGATTCTCCGCCGCGTTGCCGAGTCGGTCCACGGCCGGGGCATGGTCATTCTCATTTCGGATTTGTTGGCCGAGCGCGAGCCGCTCTTCCGTGGTTTGGAGATGCTTTGCCACCGCCGCCACGACCTTCTGGTCTTCCACGTCTTGGACGAGGATGAGTTGAATTTCCCCTTTGCCGGGACTACCCGCTTCGAGGGGATGGAGGAACTGCCCCAGCTTCTGTGCGATCCGCGCGCGCTGCGGGACGGCTACATGGAAGCGCTGGGTGAGTACCTCGCTGAAGTTCGGCGTGGCTGCGCACGGCTGGGCATTGATTACGCTCTGGTGCGGACGGGAGACTATCTCGACGCAGCGCTGTCCAAGTTCTTGCACCATCGCATGGCTCTGAAATCTTCCGCCAAGGTTCGTACGAATGTTTGAGTCCTTCCTGAATCCCGCCTATCTGGCAGCCGGCACCGCGCTCATCAGCCTGCCGATCCTCATCCATTTGATCAATCGGATGCGGTTCAAGCGGGTCCGCTGGGCGGCGATGGAGTTCCTCCTCAAGTCGCAAAAGCGCAACCGCCGCCGGCTCCTTATCGAGCAGCTGCTCTTGCTGGCGCTGCGGTGCATGCTGGTGCTGCTCGCAGTTCTGCTGGTGTCGCGGTATCTTTTTTCCTTCACCATTTTCCAACCACAGAATACGCTGCACGTGGTGGTCCTCGATGACAGCCTCAGCATGAGCGATCAGTGGAAAGAAGACGGCGAGGATAAGAATTCCTTCAAGGTCGGAAAGGACCTGATCGTCAAGGAGATTGCGAAAAACGCTGCGCTGGCGCGGACCGCGCAGCGACTGATCTTGTTTACCCTCTCCGATCCGGGGACGATCCGTTTCAATGAGCGTCTCAACGAGCAGTCCATTCAGGAATTGCAGAAGACCCTGGCCGAAACTCAGGTCTCGTCCCTCCGCCTGGACGCGCTCAAAGGAGTTGAAGCGGCCAAAGAGCTCTTTGACAAGGTGCCGCAGGACCGGTGCATTTTGCACGTCGTGAGCGATTTTCGCCAGCGCGACTGGTCTGAGCCCGACGCTTTGGCTCTTTCCAAGAAACTGGAGGAGCTGGCCACGGCCAAGGTGAAGATCAACCTCGTCGACACGGCACATCCCTACCGAAGTGATGTCCAGCTGATCCCCCTCTACCACGATAACCTCGCGGTCACCGAACTCCGGCCGGAAACGCGCATCGCTGCTCGGAATACGCCTGTGCAATTCACTGTTACCGTTGCTAATTTTGGGGCCAGCGAACGTAAGAATGTCCGCGTGGCCGTCAAGGTCAACGGCGGCGAGCGCCTCGAAGGTTCCGTGGCGATGACCATTCCTGCGGGCGGCTCCAGATCGGATGCCTTCCAGGTTTCGTTCGACCAGCTCGGCTTCAACCAGGTTAGTGCCAACTTGGAACAGGAAGAGGTCGGACTGCAAGGCGACAATACTCGCTATGCCGTGATCGAGGTGCGGAAGCAGGTGCCGTTGTTGATGATCGACGGCGACCCAATCAACGGACGGAAGCCGGGTGGAGATCGCTTTCATCTCCAGACGCTCTTCACCGCCGCCCACAATTACGAAGTCGTGCCCGGCGGGGTGGAAGAATTGGAGAAGCCGATCCTGGATCGCTATTCGAGCATTTACCTGCTCAACATCCGTGAATTGACCCGGAAGGCCCGCGACAATCTGGAGGAGTACGTCCGCGGCGGTGGTAGCGTGGCGTTTTTCATGGGCGACCTGGTGCGCGCCGATCAGTACAACAAGGATCTGTATCGCGATGGGAAAGGCATCTTCCCGGTATTGCTGGCGGATCGGCCTTCGGGGGAACTGGAGCCCGACCTGTTTGACGGGCAGCTCAAGCTCTTTGTGCGGAACGAAACGCATCCCATTTTCTCCGAGGTATGGCAGCCCAAGTTTCGCGGCGTCTTCCAATTCCTGCCGATCCGGCGTTACTACCCCGTGCCGCGCCACCGTTGGCAACCTGAACCGGGTCGCGTGGAGGAGTTGGCCACTCTGCCCAACCGCCAGTCCATCCGCGACTTCACCGAGAACGCCCAGGAGATTTTGAGCGGGCTCGATGCGCTGGCTCAGGACCCCAACTGTGACAAATACCGTCACGGCCTGGAAAACCATCGACGGGCAATCCAGAACACGCTGGTGGGCGATAAACCGCTTTACGAGCTGGCCAACGCCCTCGATGCCCTGCTCCACGACCGTGGCGAGCCGGACAACTCGCTGCGGCCTAATCTGGTCGAGTTCTGGAGCCAGCCCGAATATCAGAAACTCCGCTTGCGGGTGGACCGGCTGCGCGAAGCCACCCAGCTGGGCGATCCGTTCGTGGTCAGTGCCCGCTTCGGCAAAGGCCGCGTCGTTGTGTTCTTGACCACCGCTGGCCGAGCCTGGAATGATTGGGCCGGCGGTAGCCCGGCGATGCTGACGTACCCGATTGTCATGCTGGAGCTGCAAAAATACCTCACCAGCGCCGGGGATGAGACCGAATTGAGCGTTGGCTCCCCGCTCGAGTTCCAGCTCGATAGCAGCCGGTATGATGGCCGCATTCTCCGCTTCTTCCAGCCGGAAGCACGCGAGAACGCTCCGGGCAACGCGGCAGGCGAGAACGCCAACCCGATCGATCTCAAAGAACAGCTGGTTGCCCCGACTGGGGGCCGACTGCTCTTTTCCTTCAATGAGGCGCGGAAACCGGGACTCTACTTTTTCAACCTGGTGCCCCGTGAGCAACCGGGCACTCCGGCGGGGGAGCCGAAGCCAGAGCAGCGGGCCTTTGTTTTCAACGTGGATACTCGCGAAAGCGATCTCCGCCGCGCACCCAGGGAGGAGCTGGAGCGCTTGGCCAGCGGCATTCAGGTCCGTTCTCCCGGTTCGAGCTGGGCTGACTTGGCTAATCGGCAAAATGATTTATCGGAATGGCCCTGGTTTTATCTGATCATCCTGGTGGTCCTGGTGGCCGAGCAGGCCCTGGCCGTTCATCTGAGCTACCATCTGAAAGGGAGCGAACCAACATCCCCGGCGCGCGTGACCCGTCCCCAGGTGAGCCCGGCATAATACCGCTTGGCGGCGGTTCGCAGAACCACGCGGTTCTGCGAACCGCCGCTCAATAATTGAGTGATTCCATGGATACCACCACGACAAAGGAAACGGAATTCGTTTTCCGCCGCTTGGACGAGGCGCTGCGTGTCTTTGGCCGGGAGACCGATCCGCGCTGGTTTTGGGTTATGATCGTGATCCTGGTGGTGGCTGCCGGGTTCACGTACGTGGCTTGGATGTACAAGCGCGACAGCCAGTCGGTCGGCGGGATATGGGCCAGTTTTCTGGCGGCCCTCCGCTGTGGTGTGTACAGCATCCTGGCCATCGTGTTTCTGCTGCCGGCCTGGCAAACCTGGGAGCGGACCGAGAGCCGTTCCAAGGTTGTGCTGGCTTTTGACGTGTCCGGCAGCATGGGGAGCAAGGACGACATTCCCACGGAGGCGCTGCCCGCCGAAAAATTGCCGACCCGACAGGACAAGGTGATCCAGTTTCTGCAGGACGAGCGCATCGGCTTTCTCAAGAACCTGCAAGAGAAAAACCCAATCTCTCTGTACCGCTTTGGTGGCGACGTCGATGAATCGTTCAAGGTCTTGAATGGGGGGGCTCCCTGGTCGACCGAAAAGCGGGACGCCTGGCTCAAGCCCCAATTCGCAGAAGCTCTGCCTGACCAACTGCCGGATGCGGAGCGAACCAAGTTTCTCAAGCTGCTGAACGAAAACGGTGTGGTTGCCGCCGCGGCCACGTTATCGGAGGAGAATCGGCTCAAATTCCTGCAGCGCCAAGAATCAATTCAGCAACTGGTGGGCGGCACCAATCTCGGTGATTGCCTGCGGAAGGTCTTCAATCGCGAATCCAACAACATGGTTCAGGGGCTCGTGGTCTTCAGCGACGGACGCAGTACGGAAGGCTCCTCCCAGGCGTTCGAGGATCTGCGCAGCCGGGCCGAGCGGGCCAAGGTGCCGATCTTCACGGTCGTGGTGGGCGAACACCGGCAGCCGATCAATATCCGCATCACGGACCTCCAGGCGCCGGAACAGGCCCGGCCGGAGGACAAGTTTCCCGTGCGTGTCGAGATCGACGGCGACGGTCTGCCCAACGCAGCCATGGAGGTCCACCTGGATATCACCGGTCCGAAAAAAGAGAAAAAGACCCTCACCAAGCCGTTCCAGTTCAGCGCGGGCTCCGGTGGACCGCCGCATGCCCAGGCTGAATTTGACATCGACGGTCTACTCGGCGACCCTGCTGCTTCCGGTAAATCGGCCGAGCTGGAGGAGGGGGAATGGAAGTTCGTGGCCCGCATTCCCAAGGACAAACGCGAGATTTTCCTGCCCAAGGAGCACCTGAGCCGGGAAGCGACCGTGCACGTTGTCAAGAAACCGCTCCGGGTTTTGCTGTTTGCGGGGGGGCCGAGCCACGATTACCAATTCGTCCGCAACCTGTTTGTTCGTGAAGTCGATCTCCACCGCGCGGAGCTGAGCATTTGCCTGCAAATTCAGCGGCCGGGAGTCGTGCAGGATGTCCCCTCGGATCGACTGCTCAAGCGGTTTCCGTCGCGCCTGGAGTCCGAGGATTCGACCACGGAGAAGCCGGAGGATCGCTACGCCAATCTGGCCTATTACGATGTGATCATTGCGTTCGATCCGGACTGGACCCAGTTAGAGCCCGAACAGCTCACTGCCTTGACGAACTGGGTCAACCGGCAGGCGGGCGGCTTGATTGTGGTGGCCTCGCCGGTGAATACCACCCAGCTGACGCGCCTCAACAATCGGGAGCGGCTCAAGCCAATCCTGGATCTGTACCCCGTGATTTTGAAAGATAGCGTGCTGGACAGCGAGCGGTCATCCACCGATCCCTGGCGTCTCCATTTTCCCGGTGCCAACGCCGAGATGGAATTCCTCAAGCTGGACGAGGGATCCAAGGAGCAATTGGCCGGTTGGGAGCAGTTCTTCACGGGAAGCCCCAAGCCAGCCAACGATGCACCGGTCGTGCGGGGTTTTTACAGCTACTACCCGGTCCTGAGCGTCAAGCCCAGCGCCTCGGTGATCGCCACCTTCGCCGATCCGCGGGCGCGAATTGACGAGGGCCGAAAGGAGCAGCCGTACCTGGTGACCATGCCATTCGGCAACGGCAAGGTGGTCTATCTCGGCTCGGGTGAAACGTGGCGGCTGCGGCAATATCGGGAAGTGTACCACGAGCGTTTCTGGACCAAACTGGCGCGCTACGCCGGTTCGGGCAATCTGACGCGGCAGAGCCGGCGTGGTGTCATCGTCATGGGACAGGAGTTCCCCGCCGGACAGCTGGTGCCGGTGGAAGCCCAGCTCTTTGGACGCGACTTGAAGCCGCTCCCGCGATCCGCCACGCCATCGGTTCAGGTGCAGCCGCCGCATGGCGAGCCACTCAACCTTCAGCTCAAAGCCAAGCCGAGCCAGGGGGGCGAATGGAGTGGTTGGTTTCAGACACGCTTCCGCGTGACCGAACCGGGAGAATATCGTTTGAACGTGAAGATCAGCGAAACCGGTGAAACTTTGCCGCGCCGGTTCACGGTCAAGGAGTCGAACCCCGAGCTAGACAACACCCGGCCGGATTTCGGGCAGATGTACCAGCTCGCCACGGGAATGTCGGAAGTCCTGCCCCGCCTGGATCGGTCAACGGAAGAAGAGCTGCACCGCACGCTAGACGATACCGTGGCCCGGTTGCTGCGGCGTGGAGATGACCACGCAGAGCCGAACGGTAAACAGCGCAAGGAGCAGCCGCGGCTCTTTTTCGACCTGAGTTCGGCCAAGATGATTCCCCGGTGCATGGTGACCGATAGCAAAGTACAGCGTAGCCGGGGCGCTGTTCAGGATCTTTGGGACGAAGGGTTCACCTTATGGCCCGACCCATCGGTTCGGATGGCGACGGTGCTGCTGGTGATCACGCTGCTCTTATCGGTGGAGTGGCTGACGCGGAAACTGTTGAAGCTGGCGTGAGGTCCCCAAACAGGGAGTGCACGATGGCCACGGTGACTGATCCGAAGGCATCCTTCCAGCGCGAGGATTCCGAGCGCCGCGTTCGGCATCCCTTGCAGCGCTTGCGGAGCACCATCCGCTCATACATCGCCGCCGAAGGATTTGCGGTCCTGGGTCTGTACCTGGCTCTGTGGTTCTGGATCGGCCTGCTTCTGGACTTCGGCTTCTTCAAGGTGTTCGGCGTCGATTGGGTCCAGCTCCTCCCGTACTCGTTGCGGGCGGTGATGCTGGCCGGGCTGGTGACGGGGCTTGTGGCCCTGGTTGCCTTCAAGGTCCTCCTCCGCCTGCTCCGCGAATTTCGAGACAGCGCCCTGGCTCTCCTCCTGGAGCGGCGTTTTCCGACGGTCCTGGGCGATCGGCTGATCACGGCCGTCGAATTGGCCGATCCGCGCAAGGCGGCACGGTACGGCTACTCGCAGCCGATGGTCGATCAGACCATCCGCGATGCGGCGGATCGGGTGGATCGGCTGGAGGTGGCCCAGGTTTTTGATTGGCGGCGGCTACGGCGCTATGCTGTGGCGGTCGTTTTTCTGACGCTTGGAATCTTCTTGCTGGTGGGCACGGTCAGCTGCCTGGCCGCCCGTACCGGTGTCCGTTCTTTCCTGGTTGGGTTTCAAAACGTCTCCAGCATCTGGTTTGAGCGGAATATTCTCCTGGCCAACACGATCTGGCCCCGCAAGTGCCATTTGGAGCTGGTGAACTTCCCCGAAAGTGGGGACCTGCGCGTCGGCCGAAACGCCTCCCCCCCTGGCCTGCGCGTCCGGGCCTTGAAATGGGTCCTGGCGGATAGCACTGCTCCAGAAGGTTGGCGGGCGCTTCGTTGGTCTGACTTGGGACCAAACTTGCTCGGTAGCGATGCCCCGTCCGTCCCGCTTCCCGAGGACTGGCAACAATGGTCGGTGGACCGGATTGAAAGTCAGCTCGAAAACCGGGAAGTCGTCGCAACCCTGAATGGCGATATGGTCTCGGCTCTGCGAAACGTATTCGAGCGGCTCGAAGAACGAGCCGAGTCGCTGGGGATGGCACGCCGCCTCCGCAAGCTGACGATTCCGAACCAGGTCGTCGTGTATTATCGTGGCGAGACGGTACGCAGCGAGCAGACCCTGAAAAAACAAAGCGACAGCGAATACTCCGGCGTCCTTTCCGATCTTAAGGAATCGGTGCGCTTCACCGCCAATGGTGAGGATTATTACACGCCCTACAAACGGATCACGCTAGTGCCGCCGCCGGGTCTCATCGAGCTGACCTGCGACGAAGAACGACCGGCTTACCTGCACCAGCGTCGGCCGCCGGGAGGCACGCTTGCTGACCTCAAGGGGAAGAAGACCATCGTCAAGGGCTTGCCCGTTTCCCTTGCTGCAACCCTTTCGCGCATCGATGTGGCTGCCGGCACCAATGTCGTGCTGTACGGCAAGACCGACAAGTTGCTCCGCGACGTGGACGGGATCCGCATGCGGCCAAGGGAAGGGAGCGCTCCGATCCATGCACCGATCACGCGCAACCACGCCCAGGCATTTGAGGTCCGTTTCGAGAACGTGACCGCTCCGCTCGATTTTGACTTCGACTTTACCGACACGGACAACGTGGTCGGACAACGCCATGTGACGATCAAGCCCATGGAGGATATGCCTCCCGACGTGGATGCAGTGGTCGAGGTCATCCGCAAGAACAACCAGGGTTACCTGGCCACGACCAGTGCCCGGATTCCGTTCAGTGGCAAACTGCGCGACGACCACGGCCTGAGCGAAGTGAACTATGCCTACACGGTGCTGGCCCTGGACGCGCAGGCGGCCCTTGCCATACGACCGGCGATCAGCGCATTCCAGTTCTTGCCGCGCGGCCTGGGCTCCGAACTGGTGGCGATGGCGTATCTGGCCTGGCTCGGTACGGCCGCCAAGGCGGTGGTTGAGGAGCCCAATCAATCCGCCGAGAAGCGGCCGCTGACGGCGTTCGCGCGGGCCCTGGCGAACGAATCCACGCAGAACCAGGCGGTCCTGAATCTGACGCTCGATCCTGAGGAGGAGTTTTTCGAGGTGGGACAGCTCGGACTCAAAGTGAGTGAAGATCCACAAACGCAGCACCGCTATCGGCTGCGTTTGTGGGTGGAAGCTCTGGACAATAACGTGGACACTGGTCCGGGCGTCGGCATCAGCAAGGAGAAATTCACGATCGTGCTCGTTTCGGAAAACGAGCTGCTCCTCGAGATCGCCAAGGAAGAGGAGAGTCTGCACGTCAAGCTGGAAGATACGGTCAACAAGCTCAAGGACGCCCGCAACAAGCTGGAGCAAGTGATTCTGGAGATGCCGAGCCTGCGTGCGGAAGAATTCAGCCCCATGGCGTTGCGTGCCGATGAGATCCGCGGTGTGATCGTCCGCGGCGGGGACGTGAGCCGGGAGATCTACGCCGATTACCGGAAGATTCTCAAGGAACTGCAAGTCAACCGCGTTCGGTCCAAGATCATCGAAAAAGTGCAGCGAAGCATTTGTGAGCCATTGGACCTGGCCATCAACCAGGAGTTCGTGCATTCCGAGGAATCGATGACGGCGTTCCAAAAGACGCTGGACCAGGACAAGAAGGCCAACGTCGAGGCGGGTAATTTAGCTCGGGTGCAGCTGGAACAGGTCATCGATCGACTGACTCGCATTCTTGATGCGATGGGCGATATCACGACCATCAACAAGCTGATCGAGCAATTGACGATGATCGAAAAAGCGGAACGCAACGCCTACGAACGATTCAAGCAGATCAACGATCGGTTGCAAGACGAATTGCTGAAGTCGGCGCTGCCTTCTGAGCCGGAGGAGAAGAAGCCGTAGCGGACCATATCGTTCCGTCATGGAACATGCGGAACGTCGCGGTACTGCGCATGGCATTGGCTACAGGCGGCATTGGCTTGCCTGAATGCCTTCTCGGCGGCTGCTTGGTCCACGCCGCCGCTCTTCTTGGTCCGTAAGATCGTTTCCAGTTGCTGCGCGCTTTTTTCTGCCTCTGCCAGGCGGCGCCGGAAATCTTCGGGGCGTTCCTGCACCGGACGCAATCGGCTGGCTTCGCGGTAGTGTTCCACCAGCTGGAGTGCTTCGTGCGGCGGATCGATGTCCGGCTTATCCGCAGGAGTTTTCCATCCGGCGCTGCGCACCAGCTTGAGATTCTCCCAGCGCTCATCGATGCCCACCATCAGCTCCGCCAATGCTGCCACGGGTGCCACTTCGGGAAACTCTGCCGGAACGCGTGCCAATTCCTGTGGCGAAGGTCGGCGGAATGCCTTGGGAGCAGCGTACAAACCGCTGTAGTGCGGATCAGTCCCGGCCCGGCGCATTTCCGCGATGACCGTGTTGATCGTGCACTGCTCGTCCAGGCAGAGGTGAGCAATGGCCGCGGCGGCGGGGCCTCGGTGCTTGCCGTGGTGGCAATGGATATAGATTGGTTTCGGCAGGTCGTGAACCGCCTTGGCAATCCGCAGCGCCTGGGCTGCGGGGACACCATCGTAGCCGATGGGGAGGTGCACGTAGCGCAGGCCGTGCTTGTGTGCCAAGGCAACATCCGGCCGGGCGCCGTCCACGGTAAGGATGGTCTTGACGCCGAGCTTCTCGAGCGAGCGAAACCCTTCTTCCCCCTCGGGGCTGCTGCCGCTGAGCAGCTGCTCCGTAAGGCGATACACGTTGTGCAATCCGGGCATTTCGAGCGGGCCGGGATCAGTGGCCGAGTTCTGTGATCTGGGTTCGGATAAGGCCGAGCCGGGGGATTCCGCGTGGCGGACCAGGAGCGCCGCGCACACCGGCCACGGCAACAACAGGATCAGGCATAAAGCCGGCCGCATGGCAAGTTCCTTTCGATCTGTTCACACAAGCGCCACGGCTTGGGCGCTATCGCGAAGCCGGTCAAGCCGCTCTTCCATCCTATCACAGCCCGCCACGTCGACACGATGGCTCCGGCGCGGGCGGCGGCGAGCGGGATGCTCGCACGGCAATTGATTTTTCGGAAATCCGGTTGCCATTCGCTGCCGTATTCGTATGACGATTGCCAGAATCGTCTTACCGACCTGAACACCGCCCGGCATGTGCCTGCTGGAGGAGAAGCCATGGCGCAACCACGGATTGTGCTCGCGGGGACAGGAAGATGCTTGGGCGGGTTGAGTTTCCATTGGGCTCACGGCTTCACCGTGCCGGCCAGTTGTTGCATCGCCGGGCGGCACCGCCGGGCGTTCACGCTGATCGAGCTCTTGGTGGTGATTGCCATCATCGCCGTCCTGATTGGCCTGCTGTTGCCGGCCGTCCAGAAAGTTCGGGCCGCGGCCAGCCGGGCCGAGTGCGAGTCCAATCTCCGCCAGATCGCCCTGGGCGTGCATCAGTACTATGACGCCAATGGGGGCCAATTCTTCCTGCATCATCCCTTCCAGGCTGATGTGGCGATCTTCACCCATGACTCCAATTCCTTTGCCGAGATCTACTGGGAAGACAAGATCATGCCCTTCGTCGGCGGTACCCAGGAAGCCAACGAAAATCTCTCCAAGCAAGGCATCATCCTGCCCGGCGAGAAGATTTACCGCTGTCCTGACGACCTGTCCATGCGCAAGCCGTTCGTCGATCCCGACACCGGCCAGGTCGATGGCGTCGAAAATCGGACCAGCTATTTGATGAACTCCCTGCTCAGCCATAAGACACGCCGCTACGGACGCTGGAACCTGATGCGCTTCATCAACGACGTTGGCACCTCCCAGTTCATCTGCTTCTCGGAGCGCAATGCGGACGCCTTTACGCTTATCAACGGCGGCGATCCGCGCCAGGACGATTACGATATTTGGCTCGGCACCGGGATCATTAAGCCGTGGATCGCCTGGGACCGGCACACGCAAAGCGCCAACTACCTCTACCTCGACGGGCATGGGGCGACTCTGACCTGGGACGTGGCTGTGCCGGATATGTACCCCGATAAGATGGTCCTCATGCAAGACGGCACCTACCCAGAGTAAAGCGATCAAGGGATGCAGCATGGCGATACGATTTCGCTGGGCCTGGGGGCTGTTGGCCGGAGGCGTGCTGCTCGGCTGCAATGGTGTGCCGGAGGAAACGCCGGGAACCGGAGCGAAGGAGTGCGCGCAGACTTATTTCGAGGCGCTCCTCCGCAAGGACTGGCCCAAGGCGTATGCGTTGCTCGATCTGCAAAGTCAAAAGCGTTGCAGCTCGCAGCAGTTTAGCCGATTGGCGCACAGCTACCGCGATCACGTGGGCTTTGAGCCGGAGGCGGTACAAGTTCAGGCCTGCGAAGAACGGGCGGCGGAGGCGACCGCTCACCTGGTCTTGACCGGGCACACTGCTGGCCATCATCGCCGCTACAAGGACGCGGTCACGCTGCGCCGGACTGACAACTGGCACGTAATTCTTCCCTCTAACTTCGGGCAATCCAGGAAACGGTGAAAGGTCACGGGATCGGAAGCTAGAATCTCGAGCTGATAGCCGGTCCCCGAGGAACCAAGAACGTCGAAATGCTCTTCGGTGCCCGTGCGAGTAGCGAGGGCCGCGGAGGACAGGCGACGGTAGGTAGGTATTTGGTTGCTCTTGGAACTGCGTGAGGGCCTGGTGTTGATCCATGTGGCCGTGGTACCTCCCTTCGGTGGCGTCCCGTGCCGTGCTTTCGCGGCCAGTCTCCCATAAAATGGGACCCCCGAGCGCGAGAGTGCCGCGAAAGCTTCGTTGCCCACCGGACGTCAGGCTAGCCGGCCAATTCTTATCTTCTTAGGTCAGGGAGGCACCGATGCTGACGTTTCGCCGGCCGGGTCCCGAGACGATCCGCGAGTTCCTCGCCCAGCAGCGAGAGTTGCCGCTTGCTTACAGCCCAGAGGGTATGACCCGCGGACCCGCCCCAGGCAGCTACAATCTCCACCAGATGCGACACCGGCTGGGCGCCGGGGTCGATGTTTTCGAGCGAGCTCGCACGGCACTGCGGTCGTGGATTCCGTTCCAGCAGAGTTGGGTCCGTTTGGACCCCGTAGACGCCGAGCTAAAGGTCGGCACCGTGGTGGCGATTACGGGCCGGGTCGGCCCGTGCTGGTGGTTGAACGCCTGCCGGGTCGTCTACCAGATCGACGAGGACGGACCTCCTCGCCGGTTCGGTTTCGCCAACGGCACCCTGCCGGGACACGCCTTGCGCGGCGAGGAACGGTTGTGCGTGGAACTGGCCGAAGATGGCGAAGTCTTCTACCACCTGCTGGCCTATTCGCGCCCCCGGCACTGGCTTGCATGGCTTGGGTATCCACTCTTGCGAGTGGTCCAGCGGCGGTTTGCTGAAGGCTCAGCAGCGTCGCTGCAAAAGGCAGCCGGCGTTCTGGCCG
>DATGIQ010000224.1:0-24481 GCA_035295665.1 Gemmataceae bacterium
GGATCGTGAGACCGGCGAGGGCCGCATCGCCGTCTTTGTGGACAACGCCAACAAGGTGGGCGCCCTGCTCGAAATGCGCTGCGAGAGCGCCCCGGTGGCCAAGAGTGAGCCCTTTATCCGGCTTGCCCAGGATTTGGCCAAGCAAGTTGCCCTAAAAGAGCCCACGACCACCGAGGCCCTCCTGGCTCAGCCATTTGTGGACGATCCCAAGAGGACCGTGAACGATCGGATCGGCGACACGGTGGGTCTCATTCGGGAGAACATGAAGCCAGCACGCATGGCACGATTGCAGGGTCTGATCGGTGGCTACACGCACCATGATGGCATGGTCGGTGTGCTGCTCCAGGTCGAAGGTGCCAAGGCCGACCCGCAGCTCCTCAGCGACATCTGCATGCACATCACGGCCCTGAACCCGGTGGCAGCCCAGCGCGAAGAGATCGATCCGGCCCTCATCGAGAGGGAACGGGAAATTGCCAAGACCCAGGCCGCGGCCACGGGGAAGCCGGCGAACCTTGTCGAAAAGATTGCCGAAGGCAAGTTGAAGACCTGGTTCGCCGCCAATGTGCTCGTGGAACAGCCATTCGTCAAAGACGACTCCAAGACCGTCGGCGAGCTACTCAAGGCGGCCGGGCTAAAGATCGTGAAGTTCATCCGTTATCGCGTTGGCGAAGTGAGCTGATCAGGACCGTTGCCGTCCGGCCGAAGGATACCTGCTTCACAAACCCAGTGCTGCACGGCACAGTACTCCGGTTTGCCTTCGGCCGTGCCCAGGTGAAGCTCCAGCTCGCGGTAGGCTGCCAGGGTGAGCGGCAGCTCGGCCTTGTCCGGTCCGAGGAAACGATCACGGGCGGCGTGGCCCCGATCGAAATATACACACCACAGATGTCCTCCACGTAAGCTCAAGCGTTGCCAATCGATTTGGCCATTCCAGCAGATGCGGTCGCCCGCCTGCCGCAGGTACCACTCAAACGTCGGACCCGTACTGGCAATCGAATCCATGATCACCACCTGGTCGTCGTTCGCCGATCGGCGAAGGACATCGTCGATTACTTGACGGACCAAGCGATGATCGTCGGTCTTGTACGGTTTCAGGAAGTCTCGCAGCAAGCCACAGGCACCGACAAATGCCAGGCAACCGCAGGTGGCGAAAAGAGCGTGCCGCCGGGAACGAAAGGAAGGAATGCGTTCGATCAATGCCGCCAAGCCGGTGCCGGCCAGCAGGCAAATTACCGGGGCCAGGTGCTGCGCCACCCGGGCACTTCCGCCATAGGGGTATCGGTGCAGAGCGGCCGCCACCATCGTCAGACCAAAGGGAAGAAGCGACACGGCGAGTAGCTGCCAGCTTCGATCGCGCCCCAGATGCCAGACACCCACCAGGCACAGAAGGAACGTCAGGGTGCTTCCGCCATGATGGCTGCCGATCGGATACGCGAACAGGTTTCCCGTGTGAATGTGCCATAGCCAGATAAGCAGGGCAACCGGCTGCGCGGGAGGGAATGATTCTTTCCAGTAGTCTTTATCCATAGAGGCATGTTGACCGAGCCCGGCCAGCCCATAGTAGACCAGAAAACTGACGCTCAGGAGGAGAACGTAGGCCACGAACAATGATTTCCTGGCCCAACCCGGCTGACGCCATACGGCGGGCAGCAGGACGAGGCTCACTGCTGCCGCGATCAACACGGCCGGGTAAGACAGCCCGAGCGCCACCGGGGTGAGCAGGGTCAGGATCAGCAACCAACGCCAGCGGTACGGTTCCTGTAACCAACTCAGCGCAGGCACCAGAATCGCCAAGGCCATCAGCAAATCGAAGGCGTACGGCTTGGCTTCGCAGCTGTGGCGGACGGGATAATACGCGATCGCCAGGATGCCGGTTGCGAGGAGTGCGCCCCGAGGGGGCAACGAGCGCCAGGCGAGCCGCCAAAACAGGGCCAGGCTACCCAGACCGGCCAGGAAGGGGAGCAAGCGCAGCGCCAGCTCGGAGCCTCCCAGCCAGCGGTAAACGGTCGCCTCGCCCCACAAGAACAACAGCGGCGCAACCTGGTGAAAACGCAAGGGCTGGATTAGTTCCCGGTACCCTCGGTCAAGGAAGTTGAGGCAAACAAACGCCTCATCTCCCCAGAGCGGAAACCGCCACAGGTACCGCACCGTTCGCCAGAGAACTCCCAGCGCGATCAGCGCAACAGCCCACGTTTTCAGGGAGTGGAGTACGGACGCACGGTAGCTGTGAGGTGTCGAAACCATTCCTTTGCGCCCAACGGCACACTTCCTATCATCTCCGCTTTGTCCAAAGGAGGTCGCGGTTCATAGCAATCTCCGTCCTGGAACGCTAGTCCGTTTGCTTCCACCGCTTGAAAGCGGTCTAGCTCGATTTTTGCACTTTTGGCATGATGGGCCCCTTGACTGGGGTCTGCCGTTCATCGGATCAGGAGTTGCCCCAACCCGATGCAGACGATGGTTGAGAGAGAAACGGCCACGGAAGCCGTACCGCCCTCGCCCCGGCGGACAGGACCGCCCTGGCCGCGGATCCGGCGAGCGCTTCTAGTGGGCGGTCTGGTTGGTCTTCTGGGAATGGCAGGGGCGGAAGCCTACAGCGTGTTTCTCGGTAGCAATTTCCACATGATCATCCCCGGCGTGTACCGCTCCGCTCAACTTTCCCCTGCCGTGCTGGAACAGGCGGTGCGAACCAAGGGGATCCGCACGGTCGTGAACCTGCGCGGCAGCTGCGACCCCTGCCCGTGGTACATCGAGGAAAGTCGGACCACGCACCGATTAAATGTGTGTCAGGAAGATTTGTGCTTTTCGGCCGGCCATCTCCCTTCTGTGCTTGAAATGCGTCGTCTGATCGAAGTGCTGGACCGCACCGAATATCCGATCTTGCTTCACTGTCGGCGGGGCGCGGACCGAACGGGGATGATCGCGGCGGCCATCGTGCTCTTGCAGACCCGCGCCAGTTTGAAGCAAGCGCGGTTCCAACTCGGCCTCCGCTACGGCCACCTTGCTCTGGGAAGGCCGGCCTACCTGGACGATTTTCTGGACCTGTATGCAGAATGGCTCGACAGCCAAAGGCTGGCCCATTCACCCGAGATATTTCGGCGCTGGCTCGAAGAGAGCTATTGCCCGGCGGAATGCTGCTGCGACATCACGGTCGTCGACGTTCCGAACCCGATCGCAAAAGAGGAGCCGTTCATCGTACGGGCACGCTTCCGCAACACGAGCATCAAACCCTGGCATCTGCGCGCGGGAAGCAATGCCGGCATCCATGGCTGCTACGTCCTGTGGGATGCTCGGGGGAACCAGCTTCTGTCTGGCCGGGCTGGAGTCTTCGACGCCGAGGTGGGCCCGAATGAGGCCATCGACCTGGACCTGGCTCTGCCGGCTTTACGCCAACCGGGCAAATACCGTTTGCAGATCGACATGGTGGACGAACAGCATTGCTACTTCCATCAGACCGGTATGGAGCCCCTGGAGCAAGAACTCGAGGTTCGCTAAATGGCAGGGGATAACACAAGCCTGCCCGCGCCCGCGCAGGTCCTGCTAAATGGCGGCGAGTAATCCAGCAACACCAGCCGGACGCGCCCGCGAAGGACCTGCGCGGGCGCGTCCGGCTGGTGTTGAAGGTTCATGCATGAGGACAGAGAGGATGGGCGACGATGCCCAGGACAAATCCGTGAGCAAGAAGCTTCGCCTGTTGGTGAGTGGCGCGCTGCTGGTCTGGCTGGCCTGGCGGACCGATTGGAACCAGGTCGGCGCAGCGTTTTTGCATCTGCGCGTGGAGTTTTGGCTGGCCGCGGCCGCGCTGTTGCTGCTGGCCCAAGTCGCCAGTGCCGTGCGCTGGCGTCTGCTGGCGCAGCCCTTGGGTTTTCACAGACCTTTGCGCCAATTCGTCGGCTTTTATTTCGTGGGCATGTTCTTCAACTTGCTGTTGCCGACGTCGGTTGGCGGGGATGTGGTACGAGCCTGGTATCTGGATGGCAACTCCGGGCGAAAGCTACCGGCTTTCTTGAGCGTGTTTGTTGATCGCTTGAGCGGTCTCTTGATTCTGCTGGCCGTAGCCTGCGTTGCCGACATCCTGTGCCCGATCCCGTTGCCGTTCTGGATCGGTGCCAGCATCTGGGCAACAGCCGGCTGTGCGGTATTGGGCCTAGTGGCCTTGCCGGTCGTGCATCACTATGTCCGTCCCGGACAGGGGCGGATCGGCACCCACATCGTTTCCCTCTCTCACTCCCTCACGCTCCTCTTCGGCCAGACGCGGTTGCTGCTCATCACCACGGCCCTCTCGCTGCTGGTGCAGGTGGTGAACGTCGTGCTGCTATGGCTGATTGGCTTGGCCATTGATGCTCCGGTCCCCGCCGGCTACTGCGGCATTGTTGTGCCAATGGTGACGCTCTTGACTTTGCTGCCGGTCAGCCTGAACGGCATGGGCGTGCGCGAAGGGGGCATGGTGTTGTTCCTGGCGCCGCTGGGCATCGGGTCGGCCACCGCATTGACGTTGGCTTTTCTGTGGTTCTCCCTCTTCGTGGCTGTCAGCTTGCTGGGCGCGGCTATTTATCTCTTCGGCACTCTTTCTCAATCCGGGGAGCGGACCCATGATTCGTTTGTCGGTCGTGATTCCGATCAAGGACGAGCGCGACAACCTCAGGCCGCTGCATGATGCCCTCCGCCGATCTCTGGATCCGCTTGGACTCACGTACGAAGTGATCCTGGTCGACGACGGCAGCACAGATGGCTCGTTTGCCGTCCTGGAAGAGCTGGCCGCCACGGATCCCCATCTCAAGGTGGTTCGGCTACGGCGGAATTTCGGCCAGACGGCGGCCTTGCAGGCCGGAATCGATTGGTCCAGCGGCGAAGTCCTCGTCACCATGGACGGCGATCTCCAAAACGACCCCGCGGATATCCCCCTCCTGCTCGCCAAGTTGGCCGAGGGCTACGATGCCGTCCTGGGAATGCGGGCCAATCGGCAGGATCATTGGCTGGTGCGCAAAATCCCCAGCTTGCTTGGCAACTGGTTGATCCGCAAGGTCACGGGGGTGCACATCAAGGATATGGGCTGCACCCTGCGTGCCATGCGCCGGGATCTCGCGGAGGCGTTGCCGCTCTATGGCGAGCTGCATCGCTTCGTCCCGGTGCTGGCCCAGCAGTACGGCGGCCGCCTGCTCCAAATCCCGGTCCGCCATCATGCCCGCGCCGCCGGCAAAACCAAGTACAATTTGACCCGCACCGTGCGCGTTATTTTGGACCTGATCACGGTCAAATTCCTGCACAGTTACCTGACCCGTCCGATGCACGTAATGGGGCTGGCCGGTCTTTTGTCGATGGGGCTGGGCCTCGTCAGTTTTCTGGCCACGGTCTGGATGAAGACCCACTCCAAGCCGCCGATCTGGATGACCAACAATCCCTTCTTGTTCTTCAGCATGATGCTGGAACTCATCGGCGTGCAGTTCATTTCGATGGGATTACTCGGTGAAGTGCTGACACGCACCTATTTCGAGAGCCAGGGGAAGACGGCCTATACGGTACGCAGTACGCTCAATCTGGATGCACCGAGGAAGCGACGCGCGGCCTAAGCCCACCCATGGCCATGGGTGGCCTGATCCATGGTCCGGTTGGTTGTGTGCGTTTCGCGGCGGTGCGCAGAACCGCGCGGGGCGCATCCGCACGCGGTTCTGCCAACCGCCGCTCAACAAAAACGGACACATGCAGCGGGACTGGGTATGAGAAACGGCCTTGACGCTCTCCGGACGGCGCCTTCAATATCACGACATGAGAGAGAACCTTTGTTTTGCCGAGAGGATTGCCGCAATGATGCTCCATCAGGAAAACCAGATGAGTCGGCGCCGCTTTCTCCAAGCGGGCGCCGCCGGTACGGTCGGATGCGCTGGGTTTCCCGCTCTGCTTGGCGCGACCGAGAGGATTGCCGATCCGTTCGGCAGCTTCATCATGGGCGCGCAAAGCTATTGCTTCCGGAATTTTGCCACCGAACCGGCCCTCAAGCGCACCCAGGAGCTGGGGCTGCACTTCATCGAATTCTTCCAGAAGCATGCTCCGCCGGATAGCACGCCGGATCAGATCCAGGCCCTCCTGCGACTCTGCGCGAACTACGATATCAAGCCCATCGCTTACGGGGTGCAGAGCTTCACCAAGGGCCACGATGCCAACAAGAAACTCTTCGAGTTCGGCAAAGCGCTCGGCATCAAGACGTTTAGTGCTGACCCGAGCCCGGACAGCTTCGATAGTTTGGACAAGCTGGTCGATGCCTACAAGATTTCCATCGCCATCCATCCGCACGGTCCGACAGGGCGCGGCCAACTGCACCGCTGGTATTCGGCCGAAGTGATCATGGCTGCGGTCAAAGATCATCATCCGCTGATCGGTTCTTGCTTAGATACCGGCCATCTGATCCGAGCAGCTCAGCTTGGCAAAAAGCTCGACCCGGCCGAGCAGATTCGAATCATGGGACCACGCAATTTCGGCCTCCATCTGAAGGACCACGATAACCAGAAGAACACGGACGTGGTGTATGGCCAGGGCTCGCTCAATGTGCCGGCTGTCCTGAAAGCGTTGAAAGACGTGAAGTTCGCCGGCTACATCAGTATCGAATACGAAGCCCACGCGGAAAACCCATCGCCCGATATGAAAGCCTGTCTGGACGTACTCAAGGAAGCGATCAAGAACGTGGGCTGATCTGTCTGTTACGGTGCCTGGTATAATGGCCGGGGCAGGGTAGGGGGGCGCCTGTCGTCCCTGCTCGGGTTATCGAAGCGGTAGTCAACCGGAAGGACAAGCATGGATCCTGCCGTGGCCGCAGAATTGCGGCGCCAGTGGTACAACGCCACCGTCGTGGGGCTGCGCAAAGCCCATTCGGATCTGATGGTGCTGCGCGTCCGTTCGGATTTTCCCCGGCCGGCGCACCAACCAGGGCAATACACGACGCTCGGACTCGGTTCGTGGGAACCGCGCTTCCCCGGTTGTCAGGAGGAAACGCTGCTGCCCGGCGATGAAACGAAGCTGGCCCGGCGTGCCTATTCGATTAGCTGTTCGGTCCTGAATGAGAGCGGGGAACTCGAAGACATCGAGCACACCGATTGGCTGGAGTTTTACATCGTGCTGGTGCGCGACTCCGCAAAGGATCGACCCCCGGCACTGACGCCGCGGCTATTCCTGCTCCGCGAAGCGGATCGGCTCTTCCTTGGCGAGCGGATCACCGGCCATTTCACGCTCGACCCTGTCCAACCGGAGGACACGGTTATTTTCCTGTCCACCGGCACGGGCGAAGCACCACACAATTACATGCTGTGGGAACTGCTCCGCCGGGGCCACCGCGGCCGAATCCTATCCGCGTGCTGCGTCCGCTACCGACGGGATTTGGCCTATCTGGCCATCCATGAACAATTAATGCATCGCTATCCCAACTACTCCTATCTGAGCCTGACGACTCGAGAAGCCGACACAGTTCAGCACAAAGTCTACATTCAGGACCTGATTACCAGCGGCCAGCTCGAAGAACGCATCGCCAAGCCACTCGACCCCGAGCGCACCCATGTGTACCTGTGCGGCAATCCGAAAATGATCGGCGTGCCGACCGTCAATCGTGACACCGGACAACGGGTCTTTCCGCAGCCACCGGGAGTGATTGAAATTCTTGAGGAGCGTGGCTTCCGGGTCGATCAGCCACAGATTAAGATGAAGGGAAGTATCCATTTCGAGGAATACTGGTGATTCGGAAGCCGCCGTACTTCATGCTGCCATCCTTGTTCTGGCCGGTCCCCATGATCCATCCCATGCCGCATTCGAGTCCTGTACCGATCGCGCGTTTGCAACGGACATTCCTGGTGTGCTTGACGGCCATCGTCCTGGGCATAGCCGGGGGATTGTCCTCCCCGGCGCTCGGCCAGGCGCTTGCCCCGGCGCCGATATCTGGGCCAGTGCAGAGCGCAAGCATCCTGCTGGCGCAAACCGCCGCCAAGAAGACCAACTGGGCACTGTGGGTGGGGATCGGCGGCGGTGTTGTCGTTATCGTGGCGGTCCTCATCGCGGTCGTCATTACGCGCAAGCCTCCGCCCGCTCCACAAGCGACTTCCCCCGATGTCATCGGTGGCTACAAGATGCAAAAAGCGATGGCGACCGGCCACACCAGCCAGGTGTACGAAGTGGTCGAGATGGCCAGCGGCCGGCATTTTGCCATGAAGATGTTATTGCCGGAGAAAGCTCGCGATTCCGAACATCGCCGACTGCTTTTCCACGAGGCGGAAGTCGGCTTGAAGCTTGCTCATCCCAACGTCATCAAGATTCTCAAGGTCGTCCGGGATGCAAAGAATCCCTATTTCGTGATGGAGTTTTTCCCAGCTGGTAACCTGGAGTTCCGCATCCAAAACAAGAAATGGGATTTTATCAAGGAGAAGGCCCACAGCATTCTCAAACAGACGGCGACAGGCCTGGCGTACATGAACGCCAGCGGCTGGGTCCACCGCGATATCAAGCCGGCGAATATCATGGTGAACAGCGCCGGCGAAGTGCGGATCATCGACTTTGCCCTGGCGCAGCGGATCTCCAAGGGCGGGTTGTTCCAGCGCAAGGGCCAAGCCGCCGGGACCCGCAGTTACATGTCGCCGGAACAGATCCGTGGGAAGCCACTCGACGGCCGAGCCGACATCTATAGCTTCGGAGCCAGCGTGTACGAGATGATCACCGGCCGGCCACCGTTCCGAGCCAACACACCCATGGAGCTGCTCCGCAAGCACTTGACCGAAAAGCCCGATTCTCCGCAGGTTCACAACCCCGAGGTCACCGACGAGTTCGCCGCGCTGGTGCTGCGCATGCTGGCAAAAGACAAGAAGGATCGACCCAAGGATTTTCATGAGATCCTGATGAAGCTGCAAAACGTGAAGATCTTCAAAGGCGAGGTCGCGCAAAAGACCGAGTGAAGCGAGGATGGTGTGATGGCTTCCCAGCGGCTGCCGTTCGAGAAAGAGATTGGGGAGATGGAGGAACTGCTGGCCAAGCTCGAGGCCGACGGCGGAAGCAGCGAAGAAATTCGCCGTATGCGCCGCGAACTCATCAACCTCATTCGGAAGAAGTACAGCAACTTGACCCCCTGGGAAACGGTCCAGGTCGCCCGCTTCAGCGATCGGCCACAAACCGTTGACTACATCGACCTCATTTTTGATGAGTTCGTGGAGCTCCACGGCGATCGGGCCATTGGTGATGACCGGGCGTTGCGGACCGGCTTCGCCCGGCTGGCGGATCACCGCGTGATGCTGATTGGCCACCAAAAGGGGCATACGCTCAAGGAGAAGAGCGAGTGCCTGTACGGTTGTGCTCACCCGGAGGGTTATCGAAAGGCCCTGAACCGCATGCGTGTGGCAGCGAAATTTCATCTGCCGATCATCACGCTGATCGATACGCCGGGCGCTTATCCGGGCATCGGCGCCGAGGAACGCGGCCAGGCACAGTTGATCGCCAACAATTTGTTGGAAATGTCGCAGCTGCCGACGCCGATCATTTGTGTGGTGATCGGAGAAGGGGGCTCCGGAGGCGCGCTCGGCATCGGCATTGGCGACCGGGTCAGCATGCTCGAACATGCCTACTATTCTGTGATCAGTCCGGAAGGCTGTGCCGGCATTTTGTGGAAGGTAGCCACCGAAGAGACCAAGCCGTTGGCGGCGCAGGCGCTCAGACTCACCAGCAAGGATTTGGCGCGCCTGGGCGTCATTGACGATGTCATCCCCGAGCCGCTTGGCGGTGCGCATCGGGATCACCGCGAGATGGCCAACACCCTCAAGACCTATCTGTTGCGATACCTCCGTGAGCTGCGCAACGTCCCAACCGACGATCTGCTGGAGCAGCGCTATCAGAAGTTTCGGCGGATCGGCGTATTCGTTGAAGAAGCGGAGAGTGACGTTAGCAGGGATGGCAACCAGTGAACCAGGATGGAAAGGACAGCGGCCATGCGATCCGCCTCCCGCTTCCTGGCCGAGGTTGCGCACAGCACCGGAAGCCAGCCAGCACGCGATTCCGTCCAGGCTCAGGGTTTTTCAGTAGCAGAGGATGGGGAGACGTTGATCGCTGCTTCGGCGGCAATCCGGCGGTGAAAGGCCGCCAGCGGATGGTTACCCTCTTTCTCGTAATACTCGGCCAAAGCTGAGTGCGTCGGTGTGTGATAGGGGTCTTCGCGCAAGGCGCTCCCAAGCCAGCGGAGACCATCGTCTTTGAGGCCATTGCGAAGAAGGATCGTTCCCGCTTCGCACCGCAAGGACGCATCGTGTGGCTTCAGCGCGACCGCCCGCCCGAGCTCGTCCATGCGATTCATGTCCTTTTCGATCTGGGCACGCTGGACGGCGAGAGCGCGGGCTTCCTCTTTTTTACCGCGGCCCTGTAGGCAGAGGTAGAGGTTGTAGTTCGCCAATGCATCATGGGGCGCGCGCTGGACAGCGGACCGGAAAAGACGCTCCGCTTCGTCCATCTGCCCCTCTTCCAAGGCTAGCTTGCCGCGTTCGATCAGGGCCGGGATGTAGTCGGGGTGCTCCGCCAAGAGGCCGTCGATCAATTGTCGGGACTCGTCGGGAGCACCCAGGGCCTTTCGGCACTGAGCCCACCCAAGGGTCAGCGCCGGGTTGCTTACCTGGCGCCGCCGCAGCAGATCGAACTGCTCGACCGCTGCGGCCGGGCCCGACAAGCGCAGCAGCATCTCGGCCACGCGCTGGCGGACCTTATCGTTTTCGGGAGCCAGTACCAGAACTCGTTGATAATCCTTCAGCGCGCCGGCGTCGTCATTCAGGCGCGCCAGGATCCAGGCACGCCACAGCAAGGCCTGGATATCTTCTTGGCGCGTCAGCCAAGTATTGAGGCACTGGAGCGCCTCGGCCAGACGATAGGACTGTAGGTATGCCTTGACCAGTGCTTCCAGAATCAGCGCGCTGTCCGGATGGTTCTCCTTGATCCACGATTGGAGCATCTGCTCCACCGTATGGCCCGTGGTGCCATCCTGCACGAGCATGTTCAAAGCGCCGGCTTGCGCACGGAGGAGGTTTTGTTCGAGATTGAGTAGCTCGGTCAGTCCACCGAGCTCGGCGTACTTGGCCAAGTGCTCTTCGACCTCGTAATAGGAGCCATCATAACGTACACTCCCAGCCGTCAGGCAAGCCCCCGGTCCGTCCACTCCTCCGGGCAGCAGGGGGAATATCGACCGCCGGTCAATCCGTGCCGCCAGGAGCTGCACTTCGGGTTTGTTCGGCCGGGCGTTCAAGCACCAGGCGATGTGCGTCTTCGCCTCGATAAAGTCGCGCTGTTGCATGGCCTGCTCCGCGGCGCGCAAATGGTAGTCAGCCCCCCAAGACCAGTCGTAGAGGAAGTAGCCCGCCCAGGCGAAGCTCAGCACGCTCACGGCCACCAAGGTGAATACGGCAAGACGTTTCTTCATCATGTGCTACCTGGCGAATCGGCAGGTGTTTTTATTAGACCCTGCTCTGTCCTGGATGGCAAGTCACTCATCCCTTGCCATTGACGGATGCGAGTAGTTGTCCCAGCTGGGGAACGCTATACTGGTGGGTTAGAACGGCAGCCTGACATGACAGTGGAGGGGACCGTGACCATCCGGGAGAGCCCGAAGTGGCCCTGGGCTTGTGCGGCAGTACTGGCAGTTGCCGGCATTGCCGCGGCCGTTCACTGGGTTGGTTTTCTCCATTCGCCCGCTTCCTCGCGCTGGCCGACCGTCACGGCCAATCCCAATGGGATCGCGGTCCCTGCCGCGCCGACCATCCCTGCTACGGCGGGGACGTTGGGACTTGTTCTAGATGATAGCGAACGTGAATACATCTGGAATATTGAGCACCACGGCCTCATACTGAGCCGGCATGGCTTTTCGCGCTTCGCCGATGCCCTGAGTCGCGGCGATCAAGAGGGTTTGCGAAACCTGCTGGCGACGGGCTTCGGCGGGCCGGTCTCGAGCAGCTCCCGCGAAGTGCGACTGGCGGCGGAGTTTGCCCAAGTGTTGCGGCAGGAGTATGCCGGCGAGGCGGTGTCCGTCGGACCGACCGATCCGGCACAATTCCTGGCGCGGCTCATGGAATATCGACGGCGGTTCGGTAGCAAGCCGCCGAAAGTCAAACTCGCCTTGATGGCCCTGCACCCTGCGGAACGCGAACAGCACCATGGTTGCTGGTGTGGCACCTGTCAATTGCGTATGTGGGGTGAGACGGAGCAGGGGGGACCCGGCGAGGTCGTACTTTATCTCGCGTTCCAAACGATCCAGCCGGCCGAAGACGCCTTGGCCAGGGGCCATTGGCTTCTGTCTTGTGTGATTACCCAGAGTCAGGTGGCTCAGGCGCCGGCGTATCTGATGCACGAAGTGACGGCCGAGCGCGGCATCGACCCTGGCGATTTTCACGACAACTGGCCGACGCATGGCACAAAAACCACGACCGGCGGTGTCTACCTGTGCGATTACGATCGGGACGGCATCCTCGACATGCTCATCACTGACCTCAACCGGCACGCGCTGTACAAAGGGCTGCCCGGTGGCACATTCAAGGATGTGACGGTCGACGTGGGGCTGCCATTGGCCCTGCCCGAGCTTCCGGGCGTGGCGGTCATGGCGGCCTTCGTCGATCTCGACGGTGATGGTTGGGAAGATCTCATCCTGGGCGGCCGCGTCTACCGCAATGAGGCGGGCCGGCGTTTTGTGGATTACACGCAGCGCACCAACTTGCGTCTGCCCCGAGACGCTGCCGGCATCGCGATCGCCGATTACGACCGTGATGGCCGCGTCGATCTCTATGTCACCCGACCGGGCAAGGACAAGGCGGATTCCTGGCTGGACGGCAAGAGCGGCGATCCGAAAGGGAACCAACTGTGGCGGAATAAAGGTAACTGGCAGTTCGAGGATGTGACGAGCGCCAGCGGTACCGATGGCGGCCAGCGGTCGACCGGCGCAGCCGTCTGGCTCGATGCCAATAACGACGGCTGGCCGGACCTGTACGTCATCAATGAGTTCGGTAACGGCGTTCTCCTCCTGAACCAGGGGGATGGGACGTTCCGGGCGCAGCTCATCGTCGATGGTCCCGGCGATTTCGGATCGATGGGGGTGACGTGTGGCGATATCGACAACGACGGCAACATTGACCTGTACGTGGCCAACATGTACTCGAAGGCAGGCAGCCGGGTGATCGGCAACCTGAAGCCCGGGATTTATCCCGCAGACATCATGGCCAAGATGCGTCGGTTCGTAGCCGGCAGCCAATTGTACCGGAACTTGGGAACGGGAAGCGGGGAGCATCCAGCCCCAAGCATTCCCCGTTATGAGCCGCTCGCCAAGCAGTACCAGCTAGCCAGCATCGGCTGGGCCTACGGTGCGGCCCTGGTGGATCTCGACAACGACGGCTGGCTCGATCTGTACGCGACCTGTGGCTTCATTAGTCAGTCGCGCACCGAGCCAGACGGCTGAAACTGCGTGTGGTTGGCTGTCGTGTCACAGCCGAACAAACGCGGCGCCCGAGTGCCGGCCCCGAATAAGCTGGACAGCAGTCTCGGCGAGTTCTGGGTCGAGAACCCGTGGGACATTATCCAGAATGGCCATAATCTCAGCTGCTACGAGCGCAAACGGGTCTTCCTGAATGTCCCCGGTGACATCCATGGGCGAGATTTCCTGGACATCAGTGCGCTCACGGGAGCCGACAATGACAGCGATGGCCGGTCCGTGGTCGCCGGCGATTTTCGGAACAATGGCCAACTTGATCTCGTCGTTCGGCAGGTAGGGGGTGGACCCGTTGTGCTCTATGAGAACCATTTCCCGAGACGACATTACCTGGAAGTCTCGCTGCGCGGAACCAGAAGCAACCGCTTGGGCATTGGGACTCGCCTCGTTGCCGAAGTTCAAGGCCGGCAGCTGGTGCGCGAGCAGTATCCGCTGAACAGCTACCGTTCGCAGATGCCGAACATCGTTCACTTCGGATTGGGAGACGCCACGTCCGTGGAACGGCTGACGATTCTGTGGCCGTCCGGCGTTCGCCAGGTGCTGACGGACCTGGCGGTAGATCGGCATATCATCGTGGAAGAGGGTAGGGCAGGCGAAGAAGCTGTCGAGACGATTCAACCAGGCCGAACCATCGTGCCGTGACCGCCGAAACAAGCCCGACAAACGAGTTCTCAGATTTTGCTTGCAATGGGTTCCGCCGCATAGTAGCGTCGTGCAAAACAATTAGCTCAGCCGCGAGCCTTCGCGATGAACCGAAGAGAGCACGGGCTTGGCTTTATCTACCGAATTCTCTCTTTCGTGGAGGAGTTGGCCATGCGTCGTTGCGCCCCCTCTCGCCTCAGGTCCAAACACCGCTTGGTCTCACACCGCCTTAAGTTGGAGGAACTCGAGAGTCGTCTTCCGCCTGGGGACATGATTGGTCTTACCGGGACGGCACTATGGGGGCTGAGCCTGGGCGTAGAAGGACGCGGGCTCCGGCCCACCCCGCTTGCCATTACACAAGCGCCCCTCTTCCGCCGCCAGAACATCGATTCGGCCATCGCACGGTTTGCGCCGTCTTCCACGAGTACGCAGATCTCCTTCGTGCCCAGCTCTCGAACCGCGACTTACCCACAGAGCATTGTGACTCCGGCACGTGGAGTCGAGCAACATTTGGCTGATCAGGATATCTTCGATTGCGCGTTGCCCACTCCTTTCGATGCTTCCCGACCAGCGCATCGCAATCCACGAGTTCTGTCGCAGGAAGGTTTGGGGCACGCCAACCAAACCGACTTGATGCGCGGTCCGATGTCCGAAGGAGGCGGTGGTGGATCGCGACTGGCAAGCTCCGCGGAACCGATACCCCAACCGCCCGGTTCGATGGCCTCTGGCAACTTTCCTCTCATGAGCGCCCCCGCGGCAACTCCGAATACCCAGACCAAGACTGCGACGTCAAGCACGATGCCGGCGCCGGCTAACCCCGCCGGCAATGTTATGCCCCCCGGACAGGGAATGCCTTTGCCCAACAACGGCATGCCGCTGGGCGGCAGCATCCACCCCGACATGCCGGAGTCGACGACGCCGCCGATGACGCCGACCTGAAAGGATTGCGAGGAAGGGGGCCCGGTCCAGGGCTCCAACGGTGAACCGAGCCAAAGCGATTGCGCCTCCAGTGCGCCGGTGCGTTACTTCGATGGCACGGCGGTCCTGCACGCCACCGATTTGACCTCCGACGGATTTGGCGTGCCCTGGAGCCAAACGCGGAGTTGGAGCAACGCTCCCGGCTATGCCGCGGTTGCGTTACCAAACTATGGCGGCCAGCCTCTGAACTACAACGGCAATGGCTGGGTCGATACGCAACTGCCGTTCATCGAGACGAACAACAACTACCAGACGGCCATTGTGATCCTCAGCGGCACCAATGCCTTATTCTTCGACAATAACAACGGCACTTGGACGCCGCACTTTTTCACCCAGGACCAGCTATTTGGTAATCCCCGGGATCCCCACGGCGAATTGCTTCTCACGGATACAGCCGGGGACCAGATCCACTTCTACGGTTGGTTTGACGTTGGCCAAGAAACTCCCGGCAGTTCGCGCTGGGGCCGGTTCAAGTCGATGACGGATGCCAACGGCGATACCACGACCGTAACCGGCTGGACGGCCGATGGCAAACCCACCGAAATTATCCGCAGCACGCCGCCCGGGCAAAGTCCTGCAGCCACCGAATCCTGGCTGTACCGCTATGTGCCTTCGGGCGTCAATCAGGGCTTGTTGGCCAACGTGACTCTGCGCCGACTCGGGGCCGACGGCACCTGGACTGTCGTTCGCCAGGTGGACTATACCTACTACGACACCGGCGAGGCGCACGGCAACCGCAACGACTTGAAGACGGCCATTGTCCGCGACGCGGCCGGCAACGCTCTGGATACCAGTTATTATCGCTATTACCCGGATGTGGTGGGGTTCGACGGTCTCCAATACGTGTTCAGCTCGGATTCGTTCGCCCGCCTGTCCGCCGCCGTGGGCGATCCCTTCGCGGCCAGCGATGCGCAAGTTGCTCCCTATGCCGACCACTACTACGCGTACGATGCTCAGGGCCGCGTGACCAAAGAAGTGGCCCAGGGGACGAGCTGCTCCTGTGCCGACACGGCCGGCCAGGGAACGTACACGTACAGCTATTTCGGCAATAACAATCCGACCGACTACAACATCTGGCAATCCCGCACCATCGAGACCCTGCCGGACAACAGCCTCACGTTCGTCAGCCGCAATATTGTCTACAGCAACGGCTACGGCGAGACCATGCTCAAAGTCTACGAGAGCGGCACTCCCGGCCAGACGCAGCAATGGGATACCTTCTACGAATACGATAACGCTGGCCGGCCCATTCTCAAGGCGAATCCCTCCGCGGTGACCGGCTACGATGAGAGCAAACCAGATCTGCTCAACAACGTGGGCGGGCATTTTCAGTACCTGCAAGACCACCAGGGCGAGATCGAGCTTACCGACTACTATGCCGCGACCACGGCCACCGAAACGACGCCCGGCGGCGCAACCGGTTACGTGCAGGACACGAAGCTCGAGCAAGGGCAACTCGGCACGCCGATCTTACAAACCAGCAATCAGTACTATGCGCATTCAGGCGGCAAAGTGGACGTCCAGGTCGTGACGCCGGGCGGAGTTTCCGCCATTTCCCCGGCGGATCAGTTTACTTACGAGGCCGGTCAGCCACCGACCGTGACAGGGTTCAATGTCTCTTCCGATTCTCAGGTCGGTGGTGATCGCGTGACGATCTTCGGCTCCGGTTTCACGGGCGCCACGGGCGTTTTGTTTGGTGGGACATATTCTAGCGGTGGTACACCTGTGTCGGACACCGCGCTGATCGTGAACACCCCGAGTCATGCGCCGGGAGTGGTGGATGTGCAGGTCGTCACCCCCGCAGGGATCTCGGCAATCTCCCCGGCCGACCAGTTCACTTACGTAACACCTGCTCCGCCGGTCATCACCGGGATCGCGCCTGCGGAGGGGCTTACCGCGGGGGGTGGTACAGTAACCATCATCGGCAGCGGTTTACGGGGCGTCACGGCCGTATCCTTTGGCGACGCGGTGGAACACCTCTTAGGGTCGGGGACTGGCGACTCCATTACGATCCGGACTCCGAGCCATGATGTCGGCGTCGTGGACGTGACGGTGACGACGCCGGGAGGGACCTCGGCCATCACGCCCGCAGACCAGTTCAGCTATGTGACGGATACGGGGACCCCCAGCCCGGTCCCGGTGGTGACGGGCGTAGTGCCGGCCTCCGTTTATCTGGGAGATGAGAGCTTGAGCCAAGCCGTGATCATCGTGGGCACGGGCTTTACCGGCGCTACGAACGTCAGCTTTGGGGGGACCGCTGCTCCCAACATTTACGTTGACTCCGCCAACGTCATCGATGGCTATATTCCCCCCGGTATGGCCGGGACCGTGGATGTCACCGTGACCACGCCTGGGGGCACCTCGGCAACGACACCGGCCGATCAATTCACTTACCTCGTTCCGCCTCAGCCCACGGTAACGGCAGTCCATCCCGCCTCGGGTAGCGCGGCCGGCGGTGGTTCCGTGGTGATTACCGGAACAGGGTTCACGTACGACAGCCGAGTGGCTTTCGGATCCATCACCGCGTTTGCCTCCGCCCTCTCCGACACGATTCTCATCGCCGGCCCACCCGCCGAAGCGGCGGGCACCGTGGATGTGACGGTGACGACAGCCGGCGGCACGTCGGACGTCACCGCGGCGGACCAATACACCTATGTTACCCCGCCCGCGCCGGTCGTGACCGGGCTGGGGCCGACGTCCACTGCTACGGCGGGAAGCCAGGTGACGATTATCGGCACCGATCTGGCAGGCGCTACGCAAGTCCTCTTCGGTGGGACGCCAGCGGGCCACTTTCGCAACATCTCGGCTACGGCGATCAATGCAACTATCCCCTCCCTGGCGCCGGGGACCGTGGATGTGACGGTCACGACGCCCGGCGGCACATCCGCCATTTCTCCAGCCGACCAATTTACCTACGGAACGCCACTGCCGCCGACCACGGTCCCCGTCGTGACCGGGATGAGTCCGGCATCGGGGAGCCAGGCCGGAGGTACGCAGGTCACACTGATCGGTGCGGGATTCAGCGGGGCTACGGAAGTCGATTTCGGCGGTACCGCGGTCGCCGTTTTCGGTGGGTCTCTTGGCCCCGATAACAGTCTAACCGTGACAGCCCCCGCCCGTACTCTGGACACCGTCTATCCCCTGGCGACAACCACGGTCTACCGCAACCCGGACGGCACGGGCGCAGAGACCACGCAGTACGCCTATACTTGGTTCCCCGGCACGACGCGCGTGCAATCGAGGACGGTCATCAAGCCGGTCGTATCGTCCGCCCAAAACGGACCCGACGTCGCTGATACGGAGACCACGGTTTACGACATCTACGGCCGGCCGATCTGGCAGCAGAACGGCGACGGTTTCCTGACCTACACCGCGTATGATTCGGGTACGGGCGCGGTCATCAAACGCATTACCGATGTGGATACCAGCCGCACGGACGAGTTCCAGGACTTGCCGGCCGGCTGGACGACTCCGCCGGGCGGCGGCCTGAACCTCGTGACGACCTACGAGGTGGATGGCCTGGGCCGCACTACGGCGATGACCGATCCCAATGGCAATATTACGTACATGGTCTACGACGACCCCGACCATGAGGTCCGCACGTATCCCGGCTGGCAGGCAAGCACCAAAATGCCTACTGGGCCAACGCAAGTAACGCGCAAGGATCGGGAGCACTCCCCCAGCTATGCGGAAACCCTGACTATGTCAGTCCCGCCAAATGTGACGAATGGCCGGCCTGACGGTACCGAGCCGATCAGCGCCGTGCAGACGCTCTCGCGCAGCTTCACCAGCCCAGGCGGCCAGGTGATCGAGACCGACCAGTATTTCTCCCTGGACGGGATCACCTATAGCACGGATCCCTATCTCGGTAGCGCCGGCACGAGTTACTACGCCAGGACGTACGAATACGACGACCAAGGACGGTTGACAGGAACAGTGCTGCCCACCGGCACCATCCAGCACACCGTTTACGATGGCCTCGGCCGGGTGGCAAGTACCTGGATCGGCACGAATGATACTCCGGGTAACGGCGATGACGAGTGGACCCCGGAAAACAACACGGCGCCGGCGAACATGGTCGAAGTCAGCGCCATGGTGTACGACAACGGCGGCGTCGGCGACGGCAACCTGACGCAAGAGACCGATTTCCCCGGCGGTGGGGCCGCTCCTCGCGTCACGCAAAACTTCTACGATTGGCGCGACCGGCTGGTGGCCAGCAAGCAAGGGGTCCAGGACAACGAGAACGACGGCACCAATCGGCCGATCCACTACACGACCTATGATAATCTCAACGAGACCGTGCTGGAGCAGCAGTACGAAGGCGACGGCGTCAGCATCAACACGGTCGACGGTGTGCCGCAGCCGCCGGACCCATCCTTGCTGCGGGCGCAAACCGCGTATGCCTACGACGATCAAGGGCGGGTTTATCAGCAGCTCGTCTACGATATCGATCCAAGCACGGGCGCCGTATCGAGCATAGCCCTGGCCACCAACAACTACTACGATCACCGTAGCAACCCGATTGCCCAGAGCGCTCCCGGTGGGCTGTGGACCAAGGAAGTGTACGACGGCGCTGGGCGTTTGGCTGTCACCTACCTGAGCGATGGCGGTGGAGGCACCACTTGGGCGGACGCGGCCAGTGTAGTCAATGACATCGTGCTGCAGCAGATCGAGACCGTTCACGACGCCGACGGAAACGCACTGGAAAGGATCACCCGGCAGCGCTTCCACAATGTCACCGGCACCGGAGCGTTGGGTGATCCCAGCACAGCGCCGCAGGCACGGGTCTCGTACACCGGCTCCTATTATGATGCGGCCAATCGGCTGATGGCCATGGTCGATGTCGGTACCAACGGCGGCACGGCGTGGGTGCTCCCGGGCACGGTTCCGGCCCCCTCGGACACCGCGCACGTTACTAGCTATACGTACAACGCCGCGGGTTGGGTACAGGATACCATCGATCCGCGCGGCCTCGACACGCACATGGAGTATGACGCGCTGGGGCGGACCACGGCAACAATTGCCAACTACACGGGCAACACGGAGACAAACGCTTCCGATGTCGCGACCCTGTACACCTATGACGGCGACAATCACGTGCTGACCATGACGGCGGTGCAGCCCGCCGGCACGCCGTCACAAACGACGGCATACGTCTACGGCATCACTCCGGCAAGCGGCAGTGCCATCGCCAGCAATGACCTGCTGGCGGCAACACTGTATCCCGATCCGGCCACCGGTCAGCCGAGTACCAATCAGGAAGAAAGCTACACGTACAACGCGCTGGGCCAGGCGAGCAGCATGACCGATCGCAACGGCACGACGCACCAGTACAGTTACGACGTGCTCGGCCGGCGGACCTCGGACACGGTGACGACCTTGGGCGCCGGCGTGGACGGCTCGGTGCTGCGCCTGGACACGGCGTATGACCAGCAAGGCAACCCGTTCCTGTACACCAGCTATGCCGATACGGGCGGCACAACCATCGTCAACCAGGTGGAAGACATGTACAACGGCCTGCGTCAGCTCACGGCCGAATACCAGTCCCACGCCGGCCCGGTGGTGATCGGCATGACACCAGAGGTCCAATACACCTACAACGAGATGGCCAACGGCGAGAATAACAGCCGTCTGACGAGCATGATCTACCCCAATGGCCGGGTCATCGACTACAACTATCACCCCGGTCTGGATGACCGCATCAGCCGGCTCAGCGCCCTGTCCGACGCAACGGGCGTGCTCGAAGCCTACACGTATCTCGATCTGGGTACCGTGGTGGAGCGGGATCATCCGCAAACCGGCATTAATCTGACCTACATCAGCCCGACGGGAGCAACCGGGGACGCGGGAGATCAATATACGGGCCTGGACCGCTTCGGCCGGGTGGTGGAGCAGCTCTGGCTGAACACGAACACGGGCACGGCTACGGATGACTTCCAATACACCTATGACCCCGACGGCAACGTGGTCACTAAGAAGAACCTGGTCAACGCTGCCTTCAGCGAACAGTACGGCTACGACAATTTGAACCGGCTAGCGAGTTTCACGCAGGGCACACAGACGGAGAGCTGGAGTTTCGACGCCCTGGGCAACTGGGCCAGCGTGACCACAAACGGCACGGCGCAGGTGCGCACCGCCAATGCCCAGAACCAATACACGTCACTTTCGGGAGGCACGACACCCAGCTATGACAACAACGGCAATCTGACTACTGATCCCACCAACGGTAATGGCGATGTGTACGACGCCTGGAATCGCCTGGTAGCGGTCGAGAACAGCGGGACTACGCTGGCAGCGTACACCTACGATGCTTTGGGCCGGCGAATCACGGAGACCAGCACGGCAACGCTCGACTTGTACTTCTCGAAGAATTGGCAAGTGGTGGAGGAGCAGGCCGACGGCGTGATGCAGACGCAGTATGTGTGGAGCCCGGTATACGTGGATGCCATGGTCGATCGCGACACGAGCGATGGCACGCGGCTGTATGCGCAGCAGGATGCGAACTGGAACATGACGGCGGTGGTGGATGTGACCGGGACCGTGCAGGAGCGCTATATCTATGATCCGTACGGTCAGGTCAGTTTCCTGGCACCTGATTGGTCCTCGCGCGCAAGCACTTCAGTGAACTGGATCTATTTGCATCAGGGGGGACGATTGGATCCGGTCAGTGGACTTTACAACTTCCGGAACCGTGACTATGCGCCCATCTTGGGTTGCTGGATGCAGCAAGATGGGCTGGGGTATATTGATGGAATGAATGAGTATCAGTATGAGGGATCGGAGCCTACGAATGCGATCGATCCGACGGGCACCACCGTCGATGTACGTTGGAATACGGCGACATTGTGGCACCGGACCACTACAATGCCTGAGCGATTCAGGATTTTCGAACCGGGATTGGGGGCAAATGACACAATTCTCGGCGCTACGGAGGCTACGATCCGCAGTATTATTGCTGGGTGCTCGTGTGATGTGAGCCACAATGGGGAGTATCATTTGACCCATGTTGTGGTCTACTTTGATATCGTCGTCTGGATCAACGTCTCTGTATCGGCCGAGAAACAAGCATGGGCAGAAGCGGCGGAATACGATCATGTCACGGACTATCAGAACTGGGCAGCAAAGAAAGGTGAGCCCCTCGTGCAAGGCCGCGCTGATGGGCTGGCTTCAAATTACTATTTGAAGGAACTGCCTTGTGAGGACGCGGCAAATCTACAACTTAGCAACTTATTCCCCGCCAGCCGTGTGATAACCTACGATCCCAGCGGACATGATTCAAAGGGCAGGCACACATGGGGTGGTCCCCGTCAACGTCCAACCGTACCCGTTCCACCCCACGGATGGATCTGAGGAAGAGCTAATTGAACGACCGGGTAGCATGCTTTCGTGGCCCTTTCAGCCCTTGGCTTTACACGACCTCGGCATGGGGCCGCGAAAGCATGTGAGCCCAGGCCGCTAACGATTTCGACTCTTCGCTTGTGCCGTCTTTCTATCCTTGCCAAGAGATCTCCCGCCGTGCGGACACATCAACGACTCGCTGCGGGCCGAAGCCTGAGGCAACTGCGGGACTGGTTCTTGGCGAGAAGATCCTCCAGCGACTGGCCTGCTGGACCGAGCCTTTTCGTATTCCCGTATGACCGCCGCCGCCCTCGCTTCCTTGGGCCCATAGGGGAGAGGAGAGGTTACCGTGTTTTCCCGACAAGCCGACAAGCGAACCGGCGAACCGCGCGAACCGCCAAAATAGACGGAAATCGTTTGACAAACGAGACGGCCGGTGTTACACGTTAAGGCTAATTGTGAGAGAACCGTGATCACGATCGGTAATTGATTGCCCGCCGTGTAAACGGCAAGTAGACGGCCACATCCGGGGCGTGAACCCCGGTTCCGCATTGTTCTTTCGTTGCCGAGGGCATTCCGATGCCGAAGTTCCATTGGCAAGCTCGCGGGTGGTCCGTTCGAGGCTTTACCCTCATCGAGTTGTTGGTCGTCATTGCCATCATTGCGGTCCTCGTCGGCCTCTTGCTGCCGGCCGTGCAAAAAGTCCGCGAAGCCTCGTACCGCGCCCAATGTGCCAATAATCTCAAGCAGTTCGGCATCGCCTTGCACGCCTACCACGATGTGGAAGGAGCTTTTCCCCCTGGCGGCAAATGGGGGAACGGCACCGGCAAGATTGGGAACGTGACCGACACCGATTGGAGTCACAGCAAGGGAACCTGGCTCGTGTTCGCGCTCCCGTACATGGAACAGGGGAACATCTATAACCACCTGCAAAAGCTGAACGATCCGACCTTCGATTCCACGGGGGATCTCGTTCGACAGGGCGTGCTTCCTTTCAAGCTCCCTTACGGCCGCTGCCCCAGCGATGATTACAATCCCCTTGCCCCTTCTTTTTCCAATTACCTCGCCTGCCTTGGCCCGGTGTGCTCCAACGATAACCAGTGCCAGCTCTTCATGCCCTTCGACCGTTACTGCATGCCGAAGGAGTCCTACCAGGGCCAACCTCCACTGGGCGACTGGGGATACGATAGTCTTCCTTACCGTCAGAAATATGGGGATCGAACCGACAACTGCTTCAGCACCTTGTGTCTTCCGGGAATGTTTGGGCGCATGAATGGAGGACCGGCCGGGCGGATCGGCCTCAAGGATTGCCCCGATGGGACGACGAATACGATCTTGCTGGGCGAAACGTTGCCGGGCCAAAACGGCTGGATGACCCATGAAGGCACGGTGCAACGCGGCGGCTGGGCCTACTGGGACAGTTCGCACCTGATGATCACCACGACGCCGATCAATTACAACAGCGCAAACCTCGCCTATCCGTGCTCGGGAAACCTGACCGCGGCCATGCACGATGCCTACAACGAGAACCTTTCCATGGGCGCCAAGTCGAGGCATCCGGGCGGATGTAACTTCTGCTTCGTGGATGGCTCTGTCCACTTCATCAGTCAAAGCATCGACCCGCGGACCTATAATCTGCTCGGCTGCCGGCGCGACGGGATGGTGCCCGGTGACTATTAACCGGAACGGACGCTTTTCCCGCCGCGTGGGCAGGGTGGGGCTTGGAACGCTTGCCGCTCTCTTGCTCGGCGTGATCTGTGGCTGCGGTGCCAAACCGAGCGCCGGGATCAAGGTTTCCGGAGTCGTCACCCTCGATGGCGTCCCCGTCGAGGGCGCCAAAGTCACCTACAACTCCACTTCAGGCCATGCTCCGGCCATGGGCGTCACCGATGCGAAGGGGAAGTTTCAGCTCACCACATTTGATCTGAAAACACTCAAGGAGATGGACGGAGCTTCCCCCGGCGAGTACAAGGTGACCGTCGAGATGCCCGCTCCGTCGGGGAGGAACCCGCTCAGCGAGATGGAGGCGGCACACATGAAGGGAAAAAAGGCCGG
>DATGIQ010000225.1:0-4061 GCA_035295665.1 Gemmataceae bacterium
CTATCAAGTAACCCTCGCGGTCGATGGCCACCATGCCGTTAGCGTGCAGAGTGACGACCCCGCGGCCGTGACGGCCGCGCTCGTGTGGGCGCGCGACACCGTGAAGCAGCTGGCCCGGTTGACGAAGGAGCAGCGGATCAAGGCCGCTGCAGCCCAGTCGATCGCCAAGCACGCACTCGACGCCGACCCCGAATTCGCGACGCCCCCCACCTGCGGGATCCACGATGTGCCGATGGTGCTCGTGCAGGGGCGGAAGGGTCCCTTCTGGAGCTGCCACGAACGGAGCGCTGATGGGAGCTGGTGCACATTCAAGCCCGTGGTCTGAGCAGGCACGGGCAAGCGAAGCGGCCCGTCTTCGTGGAGACCCAAGTATGCGTTCTCTCCACCGCTGATCAGGGGGGCACCCCAACTGGGGGGTCAGGAGATGGCGGGCTCGGGATGATCGCTGGGCCGTTCGATGCCGTCGATTATGCGGGTGAATGTCGCGTGGATTCGGCCGAGGACCGACGGAAACGGTTGGCGGTTCTGGCTCCAGACCGCAATGGAGGAGAAGGAACGCTCCTCTGTATCCAGCCCGAAGTGAGCGGCGACCTCGTAGACCACGCGCTCGGCCCCGGTTTCCGCTTCATCGCGCGGGGGCCATGAACACTCCCCGTGTCCGCCGATCAGATGCGCAGCTTCAGGAAGGAGAGTCTTCGTCCGCTGCAGGTGGCTCACCGAGTTTCTGATCCGAATGCGTTGGGCCTCAGGGAGGAAACAGCTTCGATATTTCGAGAGAAGACGGCCCTCGCCCACCGGATGGAAGCGGTCTCCGTCGTCCTGCTCCAGGACGACTATTTCATCGGGCGAACCATCGACGCAAGGGGGAAGCTTCCCGTGTGCGATAACGCTCGATTGGTCCTGATTGCTTGTAGGGATCAGATCTTCCAGAGAGAGTGAAAGCCGCGAGGCTATCCATTGCGCGGGTCACGCAGGTAGTATAAGTATCGCTCGTCCTGATTTGTTCCATAACGACTAGCTGCAGGGGTGAAGAGAGCACAACACGATGGCGCTGGACATACTTCCCTACAGTGTTCTGATAGGAGGGCAGCAACATCTGTAGACTGGGGTGCCAAGACGAAGGATTCTGCCCAAAGATTCTTGGGGGAAAATAAATGGCTCTTATTGCTTGCCCAGAATGTCAGAAACAAGTATCAGATCAGGCATCGACTTGTATCCACTGCGGTTATACGCTGCATCCAAGTACTACTAGTGCATCAATCGTAGGATACTCACAGCCTATGCGTGCCGGAATGTTCAGTAACTTGCTAGATTTCGCATATGTGCGCTCTGCATCACAGGCGTTGGGATGGTACATAGTGTATCTTGTTGGCACGATCGTGATGAGTGCAGTAGTGGGTGCCATAGTTGTGGCAATAAGTCGGCCGCGTGGTGGATTCACAAGCGGCTTCGATATGGGAAATATCGTTGGGAATGTCGTAGCGTTCTGCATAACGGTTGTCTTGTCAGTAATGCTTGTGGTCAAGCGTGGACGGGGTGGAGATGCGCAAAGCCTCGCAATCGTAGTGGTAGCGGCGATAGGGGCTGCATTGGGTGGTGGTCTTCTTGGTCTGATTGGTCCAGCCTATCTTTCGACCAGAAGTCACCTGGACCCTACTTGAGGATACGGCGCGGCTGGCGTTGGCTATCTCCTGCCACGTGGGCACAGGCGTGGCGCCGAATGTGGCTATGAAGGGATTGGGGACGGTATCTGACGGAATACAGGCACTGCGTGCTTGTCTCGATTTGGAAGGGCTCGGCACCGGCTACTGTGAGCTGGAGTTCCGGGAAGTGATGGGATGACCAGCGCGCTGACGGCCGCGGCGGGGTTGTGCGGCAGAACGAGCATTGGGCTGATGAATCTGGAGTAAACCCTGGGTAGCATCTCCCCAACCGAGTCACGTCATATTCTGGATGACAGCGGCTGAGACCCTAATGCATCGGACGGTATGAGCCGGGTATGCCGCCTTCCCACCACCATGCGCGCGAAGAGCGGTCGGAATGACCGGACAATATGGAGGGCCGGAGTGTTCTGTAGTGATTGCGGTGCTGAGGTTGACGATAAAGCCGAACGGTGCGGTAACTGTGGAAGGCCGCTCGCAGTGGCTCCGGTGGGTCACGCTTCTTTAAACCAGCCTCAGATGCTCATCGTTCGTTCAGGAAAAAACGCCGGCCTGGCGGCGGTGCTCTGTTTTTTGGTGCGGCTTAGGCCAGATATACAACGGACAGATCGGAAAGGGCATAGCAATGATGGTGGTCTATTTGGTTTCCGCCCTGGCTATGTACATCATCATCGGTTTTGTTACGACACCGATCTTATGGATCTGGGGCATGGTGGATGCTTACCGCACCGCTGAGCGAATTAATCAAGATCTGGGTCTGGCGTAGGCCGCGGCGTTGGGGGCAGCTCGTGGCGGTGGAACGGCGGGACCAGGTTTGGGGCACCGCCATCACGGACATTCAACTGGCGTAGGGCTTCGTCTATCTTGTCGCCGTGCTGGATTGGTACAGCCGCTACGTGCTGGCCTGGGAATTGTCGGTCACCATGGACGTGGGCTTCTGCCCGGACGCATTGGAGCGCGCTCTCCAGACCGGCGCTCGGCCGGAGATCTGCAATAGCGACCAGGGCGCCCCGTTCACAAGCCGCGAGTTCACCGGGCGGCTGCGCGCAGCGGACATGAGGAACACCCCATAGCATGTAAGGCGGGATTCCCGTAAAGCTGTGGTACTATTGCCGCTGGTTAGTCCCCGACGGGCTCTATGCCCCGAGGTGTATCGTGGGAACTGGCGCGCTCTGCTCGCACGTGCTCGTCCTTGGGCTGGCTCTCGTCGTCGCCTGCTCGCCCACGCAGGCAACCTCCTCCGCGCCGGGTGCCTCCTCCCCGGTGGCTAACGGGCCTGCCGAGTCCGTGCCTGGCTCACCGCTGGCACGTGCCGTGCCGTCCCCGAGTACCACACGAACGCTTACTCCTGTTGCACTCTCCCCAACCCCAGCGGCAAGCCCGACCGAAACGCCGATCCCTGACACTCTCCCAGGAACTGTTCTCTCTTTCGGCCAAGCCTGGCATCAGGGTGGCCTCGAGCTTACCCTCACGCAGGCCGACCCGATCATAAACTTCTGCGGTGACCGCAGCTGGACAGGGCTGTTCATCAACTACAAGCTGGTGAACCTCCGTCCACAGACCGTCGTCTTCCGAGTCACGCAGGAGAATCTCTTCGCTACTGACAATACCGGACAATCGTTGCCGATCCAGTTCGACGGTTGTAGCGGCACGTCCAAAAATCGCTTTCTCGAGCGTGCCTTTACCCTGGATAAGGGCAAGGCACAGGACAACTTTGGCACTCGTACCACCGTCTTGGCTGATATTACCTCTCCAAGCATCACCGAAATCATCGTTGGGGCTACTGGTATATCCAGCATTACCGACGCCAAATGGCGCATCCCAATAAATCACTAGGCTGCGGATAACACCGAACCAGAGCAGCCAAGCCGGAGTGACAATCGCGGGCAACGCTTAACAAGTCTCATAGGAGAGACAGATGCACTTGAGTCGCCAACGGCAGGAAACGACCAGTGCGCCAAGTTGGCCTTTGTGGTTCCAAGATCGCTGGCTTCTCGGGTGTCACGTTTTCATTCGGATGCTGGCTTGTTCTCAAACCTTTCGACGATTTCTAAGAAACTGGGCGCGAATGCCTTCTAAACAGACTGCTGCTCTGTGTGTTGGACTCTTCCTAGCCGCGAGTCTAGCGGGCTGCGCCCAACACGGTGCAGCCGCTTGCCCCGACTTCAAGGGCTTCGCTGTTCGCACTGAGGACGGTCACATTTTCACGCTCGCATCGGGGGAGCTACACCAGATTCCCGACCCCGAGACGCTAGTGGCACAGGGATTTACGCCGAATCAAGAGATCGCTATATCAGATGACTGCTTGCGGTCAATGACCATTGGCACACCGATTGCGAGTGTTCGACGTGACTCGCCTCGCAACGCGCAAGAGCCACCCCCCCGCTCAGGGGAGCCACC
>DATGIQ010000226.1:0-28919 GCA_035295665.1 Gemmataceae bacterium
GCCTGCGGCTGCTCTTGACGCGGGTCCTTCAGCACACCAACGGCAACCAGCTGCAGGCGGCAAAGGTCCTCGGCATCACCCGGGGCAGCCTTCGCACCAAGCTGCGCGAACTTGGCATCAGCATCGCCCGCAGCGTGGCCAGCTCTGCAACCGTTGAAGAACCGCGGTCAGAAACGGAAAACGATGGAGGTGTTTCTACTCCCACGCGATGATTGTCCGGTGTTGATTGTTTCACTTCGGTGCGGATCGCTCCGGCTAGCCCAAGCCTGCAAATCCCCCTGGTTTTGGTTGCGTTCCGTGCTAGGATTTGCCTATAATCTCTGTCCGACCAAATGGCGCGGGCGGTGTAGGCCGTACTTCCGTTACAACCTGAGGGTATAAGCAGTGAGCGCGGAACAATTCCTCTTTACCAGCGAATCCGTGTCGATGGGCCATCCGGATAAGGTGGCTGACCAGATCAGTGATGCCGTCCTCGATTTCTGCCTGGCGGCCGACCCGACCAGCCGTGTCGCTTGCGAGACGCTGGTTACCACGGACTTGGCCGTCGTGGCCGGGGAGATTACCACGCGGGCGGACTTGACCCCCGCAGTTGTGGATCGCCTGGTCCGGGATACGGTTCGGGAGATCGGCTACGTCGACCCGGCCATCGGTTTCGCCGCTGACACCTGCAAGGTCGCTTGCCATCTGCACAAGCAATCCCCTCACATTGCGATGGGGGTCGATACGGGGGGCGCCGGGGATCAGGGAATGATGTTCGGTTTTGCCTGCGAAGAGACGCATGCGCTGATGCCGTTGCCCATCTATCTGGCGCACCGGCTCATGGAAAACCATGCCCGCCTGCGCAAGAGCGGCGAGCTGAAGTTCATCCGCCCCGACGCCAAGAGCCAGGTCACGGTCGAATACCTGGCCGATGGCACGCCCAACCGCATCCACACCGTCGTTTTATCCACACAGCATGATCAGTCGGCCGTGATTAAGAACGGCGAACGCGACTACTTCTCGAATGAAGCCCGCCAGGTGCTCATCGACAAGCTGATCCTGCCGACGCTCCGTGCGGAGCGGCCGGAATTGATCAAGGGCAAGCTCGTGATGGCTCAGCCCGGGGTTTCGCCGGATGCCTTGGATGGCCAGGGCATTATCTGTCACATCAACCCGACCGGCTGTTTCCTGGAAGGTGGACCACACGGCGACTGCGGTCTGACCGGCCGGAAGATCATCGTCGATACCTACGGTGGCCGCGGCCGACATGGCGGCGGGGCTTTCAGCGGCAAAGATCCGACCAAGGTGGACCGCTCGGCCGCGTACATGGCTCGTTACATCGCCAAGAATATTGTCGCCGCCGGCCTGGCCTCCCAATGCGAAGTTCAACTTTCGTATGCCATTGGTCATCCCGATCCGCTGAGCATTTGGGTGACGACGAACGGGACCACGGCCAGCGGATTGAGCGATGAGCAGATCGTCGAGCTGATTCGCAAGCATTTCAAGTTAACGCCCCGTGGCATCATGGAGACCCTGAACCTACGGCGACCGATTTACCGCGAGACCGCCCGGCACGGCCACTTTGGCCGCGAGCTGCCGGCCTTCACGTGGGAGCGCACCGACAAGGCCGAAGCTCTACGTCGAGAAGTGGGGGCGGCGGCGATGGTTTAAGAACGCTTCGGTTTCAACCGAAACGACCGAGGCCGCTTTCGAGCGGCCTTTTTTTGCGCGCGGGGTGCGGAATCAAGGACATGAGCCCTCCCAGTCCGCAACGGCCTCGCAAACCGAATCCTCCTCCTTGCAAGGAGATGACTCGGGGCAGCACACCATGGCAGGAGGAGGCTGCCAGGGTATAGAATTTGCGAAGAGCCTCTCGGGGATTTACGTTTCGAACAGGCTCGTAAGGAGGCTCAAGCCATGACCCGTCCCAGGCGTTATCTTGCCGTTTTTCTCGCCGTGTGCATTGCCGCCGGCATAATCTGGTGGGTGGCCCGGATCCTACTCTCCTCGCCGGAGGTTACTGCGCAGGTCGCTTCCCGGCTTCAGGATCTGGTTGGCGGGGCGGTCCATCTGCGGCAGGCCCACCTCGGGGTGCGCGGCAGTGAGCTTCATGCCGTGCAGATCTTCGAGCCCAATGCCTCCACAGCGGATGAGCCCTGGCTGACAATTGATCAGGCCCACCTCGATATCCCGCTGTGGGACCTCATCAAGAACGGAGCACTTCCATCCCAGCTCACCTTGACCGGCGTCGCGATCACCCTCCGCTTTGATCGAGCCGGGCATCTTTTGACGCAGTTCCCTCCGTCGGAGCACACAACCGCGATGCTCCCCGAGACCAAAATTGAAAATGCGCTCATCACCATTCGGCAAGAAGGTCATCCCGATTTTGTGCTCCACGGCGTGCACGCAGAGCTGCGCGAACAGAGTAAACAGCTTACACTACTCGGGGGCATGATCGATCCCACATGGGGCGAATGGAAGATCACTGGTTCAATGGACCGGACGTCCAACGCCAGCTCCGCGACACTCAAGACCGCGGACGTTCATTTCACACAGGCGGCCCTAGAAGAATTGCCGTTCGTCCCGGCGAAGATTTGGGAGCAAGTAAAAACCGAGGGGGACGCGGCCGTCGATGCCATGATCCGCTATGATCCCGGTGCCGAACGCCCGCACTGGCACATTCTCCTCCAGCCGCGCGGAACCGAAGTAGACGTGACGGCCATCTCGCTCCACGCAGACCACGGAAAAGGCAAGCTCATCATCGACGATGACCGCATCACAATTGCGGATCTCCAGGGGCGGGCCGCTGGGGGAGAAATCAAAGCGGCTGGCACGGTCGAGTTTGAAGGCAAGCCACCACAATTCGATTTCCATGTTGATGCCAGCAAGCTCGACCTGGACCAACTCCCCAAAAGCTGGAAACTGCCGCCTTTCGGGGGACGGCTCAGCGGCCACGCTGACCTTCAAGTGGCTTTGGTGAACGGTAAGCTTCAAACCAACGGCACAGGGCAGGGAATGATCACGGGCGTGCGCATTCCCGGTGCTCCGGAGTCCAAGCCGATCCTGCTCAAGCTCCACCCATCGGGAGAAGGCTTCCGCTTTAGCAGCCCGGATAGCGATTTGGAATCGCGCCGTAGCGCGCCGGTGGCCCCGAGGGCGCTGTTTATCCTTGCCGTCGTGGCAGCTCAGGAGCCGCGCGCGCAAGCGGCGTGGAACCTATCTCCGACGGAGCTTGCCAATTTGGTTGGGGCTGGCGTGCTGCGCGGGGTCGACGCCCTGACCCGCGCCGGTAGCGACTTCCTCGCCCGGCTCCCCAAGCGACGAACGGGCCCCGCCAAACCCAAGGAAGTACCCAGCTATGTCGAGGCGCAACTGGGGCTGGACGATGTGGACATCGCGCAACTGGTGAAAGGGCTAAAGATCTCTCTCCCCTTTCCCGTCGCCGGCCGGATCTCTTTCCAGATTCAGCTTGCCGTCCCGCTGGACACGCCTCGGGACCTGAAAATGTATCGGCTTCGCGGGACTGTTCAGTCGCACCGCCTCCGCATCGCCGGGCAGGATGTGCAAGAATTGCGGGCGCGCGTGGTGTACACCAACGGCATCCTCCGGCTGGAGGAACTTCACGGACAAGTTCCGCCAGAACGGGGCCCAGGCCAGCCCAAGCCCGGATCCTTCAACGGTACAGCGGTGTTGGGTGTAATCCCACCGGCAGACTTGGCAGCGCGTCTGGTCCTCCGGGCGATCCCGCTAAGCTCCGGGGCCGCGTTCTTGCCCAGCGCAGCCAATGAGGCGCGGGGCTCATTCTCCGGGGCCATCGATCTCCGTGTACCCGCCACAAGATTGAAAGATGCCGCCGCCTGGGAAGCATCTGGCAGCATCACAGCCCCGCGGTTGGAACTCTACGGCTTGTCCCTGGAGGATATCGAAGTCTTGCTCCGAGTTCATCAGGGGACTGCTTCGATCAGGGCTGCCCGGGGTTTGTTTGAGAAGATGCCGATCACGGCTTCGGCCGAGTTACGCCTTGCCGATCCGTATCCCTTCAGCGGCAATCTCGGCGTGCAGAAAGCCGACCTGGCTGCGCTGGAACACATCTCTGGCGAACTGAAGGTGCCAGTCTCGGTCAGCGGTCAGCTCAGTTCGTCCGCAGAAATGAAAGGCACGCTTCGCCCCCTGGCTCTGGAGGCCTCCGGCTCGGGCACCGCGGCCGAGCTTGCCATCGATCAGTTCAAAATTGGCCAGGTGAGTTTCCGTTGGCAGAGCAACCTCGAGCGCTTCCGCCTGATGGACCTCCAGGCTAGCCTTTACGGTGGAACGTTGACCGGGACCGCAACCCTTCCCCTTGAGCCCTCGGTCGCCGGCACAGTCCAGGTTCGCATCCAGAACCTCGATGTTGGGGCTGCGAGCAAGGACCTGCCTAACCTTCCCATACGACTCGAAGGGCGGGCAACGGGCCAGCTCGAAGGGAGCATTCCTGCAGTCCAGGCAGGGCATTTGCGTGAGTTCAGTTCGAAGTTGGAATTGCAAGCACTACAGTTGCGCGTCCAGGGAATCCCGACGGAGCATTTGCAGGGCTCAGTCGATTACCGAAACAAGGTGGCGACCTATCATTTCGAAGGCGACACGCTGGGAGGCAAGTTCCACCTGGATGGCCAAATCCCCGCTCAGAAACCCCCACCGGCCGAGTCCGCACCGGAGGGCCATTTTCGTGTGGAGGGCGCCCAGCTCAGCCGGCTGGCGCGGGTACTCGGAATCGGCACGGCTCTACGCGGTGTTGGGGGCGTCTTCAATCTCAATGTGAGTTTTCGGCACAACGGCCCGCATGGGGAGCCGGTCGGCGCCGGCCACTTTTCTGTGGATCGCCTGCGCTGGGGGCTGGGAAATCTGCTGGGCTCCGTTGAGGGCGAGGTGGTGCTCACCGAGGGTGAACTACGGATCCGCAACCTCACCGGTGAAGTGGCCCAGGGGATGCTGCGCGGTTATTTGGCTATCGATCTCCATCAAGTGGCGCGGAGCCGGTTTGCCGTGGTCCTGGACCAGGTCGAAGCCGCACGGCTCCTGCGACCTTGGCCCGCCCTGGCCGACCGCGTGGAGGGACCGCTGCAAATACGCCTCCGCGGCACTCTCGGACGAAGTTGGTACGGCGGCGGAGAAGTTGGCTTGGCGCGTGGCCGGCTCGGAGGCGTCGAAGTCTTCGATTGGCGTTTGCCGTTCGATTGGGTGTTCGCACCCGAGCGTGGCGGCGGGCAAGTGGACCTCCGCGAAAGCACCGGTCAATTGGCTGTCGGCCGAGTGGTCAGTCGTGCAACCCTGAGCTGGGGAGCGGGTCTGCGTGTAGAAGGGCATCTCCGCTTCACCGGTGTTGGGCTGCGCCCTTTCTTGCGGCAAATGACCGAGTTAGGCCAACTGGGCTCGGGGCAAATTACGGGACGTTTCGACTTTGCCGGCAACGATGTGCATTCGATCGATGATCTAACTGGGACCCTTGATGGCCGGCTTCAGCAGACCCAGGCATTGCAGTTGCCCGTCCTCCAGCAATTGACCCCGTTCCTCATCTCGGGCCAATCGTCCGCCGCGGTATTCCAAACCGGGAGTCTGCGCGGCCGGCTGGCCGGCGGCGTCTTTCGAATTGAGCAGCTTACATTCTCCGGCACCGTGATGCAGCTGTTCGTGAGCGGAACGGTCTCCCTCACCGAGAGGCTAAACCTCGAAGTCACCGCAAATACGGGAAACCTGGGCGTGAACCCAACGTTTCTGCGCTTCTTAGGCCTACGCATCCCGGCTGTTGGTCCCGTTCCGGTAGCCCTGCTCCTGGAGGCCAGCACCTATTTTTCCAACCGCGTCGCTCATCTCCGCGTGACCGGGACGGTGCGCAACCCGGTCGTCACGGTCGAGCCCTTATCCTTGTTGACATCGGAAGTGCTGCGTTTCTTTGTGAATCAGGCCAATGTGCCGCTGCCGTGAGCTCCGCGTGCCGTCTTTGGCGTATTTTCCAAGCCTGATGAATTCGCGAGTTTTGCAGAATCTCATTCTCCCTGCCGAATTTGCCGATGACAACAGTGGAAAAGCCGTTCCGCTGGGCGGAAACGCCTGGCGAAGATGGGTAATTTCCACAGGCTGGCCTGTCCAGGAATGAGCAGACAAAGCGACCTGCCGTGGCGAGGCGGTCGGGAGGATTGGGAAATGGAGAAACTGTCGACCGACTACAAGCAACCCACACATCTCTGCTGCGTATTCGGGATCGCCATCCTGCTGCTGAGCGGCTGCTCGCTGACGCCCGGCCGAAGCTTGACGCTCTTTCCGGAGGGGCATCGCTTGCTGGACTCGGCCATGGCAATGCGGCAAGCAGCCCCGGATCCGCTGCCGCTTCCCCGCGAATTGGATAAAAGCTTGCTATCTCCCTATGTGGTCGAGCCCGGCGATGTCCTGCTGGTGCAGCCGGCGGAGTTCGATTCACCGGTTCGCTTGCCTGCCGATCAGCCGGTGCTCCAGGACGGCACCATTAACCTGGGCCGCTACGGTCACGTCGTCGTGGCCGGAAGAACCGTAGCGGAAATCGCGGACTCCGTTCGCTCAACCGTCCAGTCTCAAACCAAGGATGCCGGGCCCATTATCGTTCGCCTGGTCAACCGGGTGAGCAAGGTGTACTACGTGTTGGGTGAAGTCAACGCACCGGGCTCGTTTCCGGTGCAGGGGCGTGAAACGGTACTCGACGCCATCATCGCAGCCGGAGGCCTTACGGATCGCGCATCCCGCCGGAATATCATCTTGAGCCGGCCCACGGCTCCGGAGGGGTGCCGGATCGTCATCCCGATCTGCTATCGCGAGATCGTCCAGTTGGGCGATACCTCGACGAACTACCAGATTGCCCCCGGCGACCGCATCTTCGTCCCGACAAGGACGCTGTTGGAAGAGCTATGTCCCAAGAAGTTCGAGTGTCCGCCGTGCGGCCGGCCACAGGTCCCCTGTACGGCCATTGGGCTGGGGTGCGCTCGGGCGGTCCATGGGCTGGCTCCGGCCGAACCTGGCAAGCTACCCGCAGAGGCCGCTCCGATGGCCGGCGGAGCCTTGAGAGAACCGAGAAGTACAGAGATGAATGCTAGCCCATAAAGCTGCTGAGACTGCGAAGAGTGCGTGCAAGGTTCGCGGTGGCGCGCGCATAAAAAACCCCGCTGAACTTCCTGCAAGCAGGCCGAACAGCGGGGCCGGAACAGAGAAGAGGCTGCTTAATGATCCTGATCATAGTGTCCGCGCAAGATAAGTCAAGTACAAAAAGTACAAAAAAACGGCGGCTAGCGCATAAAAGAGCATCCGCGGCTCATTTATCCGAATCCGGGTCGGCGCGGAGTCAGGTCGGATGAATAGTTTGAGGGCAAACTGGAAGATTTGGACTATCTGGGGCGATTACGTGAGCGCCAACGCGCGGTCAGCTCAGCTGCATTAATCAAGGATGTTGTGGCCGGACCTTTCGCGGAGCAGCCGCAGCCACCGCCACATCCCGTCCGACCTGCCCGCCAGGTGCGCCAGGTTGCCCGAGCTACGTAGCCAACGGCACCAGCAATCACCAAGGCCACCAGGATCAGTTGCCACTCCACGCCGCATCTCCTGTTAGATCAAGCTCCCCACCTGGTAGACAACGAGGGCCGCGAGGTATGCCAGGACGGTCATGTAGGCAAAGGTAAATACGGGCCATCTCCAGGTGTTGGTCTCGCGGCGAATCACTGCCAGGGTGGAGATACACTGGCAGCACAACGCGAAGAAGACCATGAGCGACAAGGCGACCGGCACCGTGAAAACCTTGGGCGCGGCGGCCGGAGCTCCGTCCTGCGGATCCCACCTGGCGTCTTGGAGTGCTTGTCCGAGCTTGGTTTCGCCGGCCCGATCCGCTTCGCGGATCTCGTCGGCATCAATCTTCCCCTGGTTGTAAATGATACCGAGGGTCCCCACAACTACTTCACGCGCTGGGAAGCTTGCAATGACGGCCATGCCGATCCGCCAGTCCCATCCAAGCGGACGAACAGCAGGTTCCACGGTCCTGCCGGCTCGGCCCAGCCAGCTTTGCCGTTTCCATTCCCCATACAGGCTTTTGACCGTTTCTTCCAACCGGTCCTTCTCTGGGCCCTCGGCCACCTTGGCGGATTCCTCCAGTTGCGCGATGCGTTCATCATAAGCAACTCCAAGCATATCACTGCGCGGGAAGTACAATAAGGCCCAGACCAGCACCATGGCCGCCAAGATCAAGGTCCCGGCTCGCCGTAGGAAGGCCCAGCCGCTATCGAGCATCCGCCGCAACACGGCCCGCCAGGCAGGCCATTTGTAAAGCGGCATTTCCATGATAAAAGCCGGCGTATCGCCGCGGAGCAGGGTGCGCTTCAGCAGCAGGGCAACCAACGGGGCCGTGATCAGGCCAATCGCGTACATGCAAAACATCACCAGGCCGGGCACCCACCAGGCAAACCCGTCGGTCAAGAACGCTCCGATCAGCAGGATGTAGACCGGCAACCGAGCCGAGCAGCTCATGAGAGGAGCGACCAGGATTGTCGCCAGGCGGTCGCGGCGGTCTTCGATCACGCGCGTGGCCATGATGCCAGGAACCGCGCAGGCCACGGACGATAACAACGGAATAAACGATTTCCCGCTCAGACCACAGCGCGACATGAGCTTGTCCATGAGGAAGGCGGCCCGAGCCATGTAGCCGCAATCTTCCAGGATGGCGATGAACCCGAAGAGGATCACGATCTGGGGCAGAAAGACGATCACGCTCCCCACGCCTTCTAGCCCCCCGTCCACCAACAAGCTGGACAGAGGTCCCGTGGGCAGCGTCTCCCGCAGCACGTCGGCAAACCAATCCTTGCCAGAGCTGATCCACCGCATCAGAGGCCGGGCGCCGGTGAAGATGGATTCAAAAACAACGAACATGAGAGCCAGGAAGATCAGCGTGCCGTAAACGCGGTGGGTCAGGATTCGGTCCAGCCGATCCGTCCAGGAGATCGGCCGGTGCTCGGGTCGCTCGACACAACCAACCAGCGCTTCACGGATCCAGCGGTACCGGGTCCGCGCCTCCACCGCCGGTACGGGGCAGCCAACGTCGGCCAATCGTTGCCGGGCCGCGGCCACCTGCGCGCAGAGTTGCTCTCCAAATCGTTTCGTAAGACGCTGCTCCGTATAGCCGGCCACATCCAGCAGGAGCCGCCGCAACAGGAAGCTGGGGACTTCCCCATGAAGGGCATTCTGGAGAACGGCGACCTCGCGCTCAAACGACTCCGGAAAGGCAAACGGCGGTGGTGCGGCGGTCACCGTCCCCGGCTGCGCGATCGGTTCAGCCCATGAACTTTTCTGTTTCTCATCCTGGGCCGCTGCCTCAGCGACCGCTTTCTTGAGCCGATCCAATCCTTTTCCTTTGTTGGCCTGGATCGGGATGACGGCGACTCCCAACCGGCGGGAGAGCTGATCCGCATTGATCCGAATGCCCTGCTTTTCGGCCACGTCCATTAAATTCAGTGCGACCACGACCGGGACGCCAAGCTCCAGGGTCTGCGTGACCAGGTAGAAGTTACGTTCCAGGTTCGAGGCATCGACGATGGCAATCACGACGTCGGGCTGCGGTTCGCCCGGCTGTTGGCCGAGGATTAGATCGACGGCGACCATTTCATCCGGACTGCGTGCCGCCAAGCTGTACGTTCCGGGGAGATCAATCAGATCAAAGACTTGGCCCTGATGGCTCATCCGTCCTTTCTTGGTTTCGACCGTAACTCCGGGATAATTGCCGACGCGCTGGCGCATGCCGGCCAAAGCGTTGAAGAGCGTAGTCTTCCCCGTGTTTGGGTTACCGACCAGGGCCACGGTGGTCGTGCGGACAAGAACCATTGGTTACGGTCCATGGACCGCGGGCGGCAGAACGAGGGCCCGCGGGAGGGCTGGGCAATTTGTAAAATCAGGAACTGCCGCGGATCGCGACGGTGATGCGAGCGGCTTCGCTTCGGCGGAGGCTAAGGCGATAATCACGTAAGCGAATCTCGATCGGGTCACCCAGAGGAGCCACGTTCAGGATCTGGATCGCCTCTCCTTCCAGGAGTCCCATCTCCAGCAGTCGCTGCGCGAGGGAATCGCTTCCCTGCACCGCTTCGATCGACCCCTGTTGGCCAACAGTTAATTGATTCAGGAAGGGCATGCTCAGGGAGTCCTTCACGGTTCCCGATTTACGCAGTAGCCGGCAATGGGCGAACTAAAATGTGCATGCCGGACTCGTCTCGGAAACTGAGACGGCTGCTTCCAATGCGAAGCAGACATGGTTTGCCTTGGCGCAAAACCTGTAGCCGGCAGCCGACGCGAACACCTAGCTCAGCCATGCGGCTGACCCAGGTGGGCTCGCCCGCAATATCCTCAATCTCCGCCCATTCTCCGGCCCGAATGAGTTCTAAGGGCAAAACGGGTTGACCATTCACCGGTCGCTGCTCCTCACCAATTGAACGCACCTGGGGCTGCGTTATTGAGATTGAATCTCAATCTACTTTAACCGCTGATCCCTCGTTGTCAAGAGCAGGGCACAGGGATTTTTCCGGGTTTGCAGGTTACTGCCTGGCCGCAAGGTAAGCCGCCAGGGCTTCTGGCCACCGACGCGGGGGGGGGAAGCCCAGACTTTCGTACAACGCGGTGCTCAGAACACTAAACGCCGGTCGGCGGGCCGGTGCGGCATACTCAGTGCTGGCAATCGGCGTGAGGTCCACCTGCTGGCTTGCAAACTCAAAAATGGAACGTGCAAATTCGTACCACGAGCAGGCTCCAGCATTGGTCAAATGGTAAAGCCCGTAGTGTTGCGTGGTGATCAAGGGAATGATCGCACTGGCCAGGTCGGCGGCAGACGTGGGCGTGCATACTTGATCGGCCACGACGCGGAGCGGTTTGCCTGCCTGAGCCAGCCGTAGCATCGTTTCAACGAAATTGCCCCCCTTTCCGCCGCTCCCCTTCATTCCATACAGGCCACACGTCCGAATCACGAAGTGCCGGGGACAATACGCGCGCACCAAGTATTCGCCCGCCAGCTTGCTGGTTCCGTAAACACTCACCGGTCCCGGCGGATCCTGTTCCGTCAACGGAGCGCGGCGCTCGGGGTCCAGGCCAAAGACGTAATCCGTGCTGAAGTGGACCAAGGTGCAGTCCAGGTCCCGGCAAGCCAGGGCCAGTTCCCGAACGCCATGTGTGTTGACCGTGAACGCGGCCGCGGACTCTGTTTCCGCGCGATCCACGAAGTTGAAGGCGGCGCAGTTGATGACGATTTGGGGACGCAGCTTGCCCAGCGCTAGCCGCACGGTGTCGGGATGGGTTAAGTCGACCTGGTCTCGGGTGAGCGGAATTGCCTCACCGAACAATTGCCTACAGAATTCGCGACCCAGTTGACCGGCAGCACCCAGGACCGCGTGTTTCATGGCGGCAACGAACTCTTCACTGGGCGACGGCTCACGCAAGCGCTTCTTGGCGAACCGCCGCCCAGTAAGCTGCGTGACTTCACTTCTTGGAGACGGGGTTCGTGTCCATCGTCTTCACCGTCGTTTCTTGATCCTGATTCAGCTCGACTTCCGTGGTCATGCCGCCGATTTCGATAGTGAGCTTTCCCTCCAGGGAAAGTTTCATATCGGAGCTGTCCAGGCGATGTTTTTCGTTGTCGAACAGGATCTGGCCGGAGGCGTTTTTGCTTTTGAGATCGGCCGCTTTGATTTTGAAGGGGAGCTGGCCGGCGGTATTGGCGTCCGGGGCTTTGTACGTCAGGCCCGTATCCACCTTGATTTTGTCCAGCTTGCCGTCCTTCCCTTCATAGGTGAACTTGTAGGTCGTATCGTAGCTGCCGATCGGTCCCATGTTTAGCTTGCTTTGTTTCTCCCAGGTGTCCCCCTTCTTGACCGGCTTGGGAGGCACGGATGCGAACATGGGGTCGGCCATCTGCTTGAGCGCCTCGTCACCCAGGATCGACTTGAGCAAGGGCTCCATCTGTGGGTTCGCTTTGACCAGGCGGTTGATGAACTCATCGCGGCCTTCGATCTTGACGACTTTCAGGTCGGGAGAAAGAGTCAGGGTGAATTCGGAGCCCTTCAAAGCCGTGAAGAAATCGGCGAGCGGATTATTGCTCGCACTGGCAGCCGGATTGGTGGAATCATAGCTGATCTTGTTTCCGCCAATGTCGATGTCCATCTTCACGCCTTCGATCTTTTGCTTGATGATCCAATTCTTATCCTTGTCCTGTTCCTTCGGCGTCCAGCTGAAAATGAACGTCTGATCTTGGTTCTGGGTGATATTGTCCATGGCCATGATTTTCATGGTCTGTTTCGTCTTGGTGTGCATTTCTTGATAGAAGGTCTTATCCTTCTCAAAGGTCCATTCCAGCTTGACGGCGTCTTGGCCATAGGCAGACAGCCCCAACAGGCCGACAAGGAGCAGGGGCATATACCAGCGACGTTGCAACACGCTTCATTCCTCCCGGAAATGCGATACAGGTATAAGAAGCCACTACGGGTGGCTGGGGGTTACGTTGGCGTTAGCGCGGCCGTTCCCAGGACCGCACGGTTCTGCGAACCGCCGCACAGCGCTCCCGGATGCAGCAGACTCTCGTTTCCCATATCGTATTAGCTGAGCAAAAGAATGGAAACAGAGAAAAATCCGCACCGATACGAGGGGACCATGGATCTGATCAGCACATTTTCCGGCTCGCTCATGCAAGGATTTCTGCCTGCGGGTTGGGATCTGGCCCGGATCGATCGCCTGGCGGCCATCGGTCCGGCGGAACTGACTCGCCGCGAAACCTGGTGGCACGCCCAGTTTGAGCCGATTGCCTGCGCGTCCTATGAAGATTTCGATACCTACATGGGGCATGAGATCGCCCGCGAAATCCAGTTGGCCCGGCACGCAGGCCGGCCGCTCATCATGATCTTGCCAGTCGGACCCATGGGAATGTACCGCTGGACCGTCTTTTTTTTGAGAGAATGGGGCGTCTCCTGCGAGCATGTGCATGGCTTCAACATGGACGAATGGTCCGACGGCCAGGGCAACACGCTGCCCCCGGAGAACCCTGGCTCCTTCCAACACGCCATGGAGCAGGCATTCTACGGTCCGCTCGGTGGTCTGACGGTGCCGCCCAAGCAGCGTCACTTTGCCATGAAGCGCGAGCTGCCGACCTACGCCTCCCAGATCGGCGAGCTAAAGCAGAAGGGCGGCAAGCTCGTCACCGTGTTCGGAATTGGCCGCGTCTGTCACATTGCTTTCTGGGAGCCACATTTCGCGGCCGAGTTCACCCTCACCGACGATTGGCTCAAACAAACCCATCGGCTGGGCGCCTGTCTCCACCCGCTGACGATCGAGCAAAACGCCCTGACCAGCTTTCGCAGCCGGACCACGTTGGTGCCGGCCTTCGCGAACACCATTGGCCCCGGCCTATTCCTGGGGGCCGAGCGGATCGTCGGCGGCGCGGATGGCGCGTTCAATCGGGGCATGCAATGGCAGGGTCTGTCGCTGCGGATGACGCTCCACCACGAGCCGACGCCCTGGATTCCCAGCTCTTTCATGCCCACGCTTCCCGGGCGGTTGTTCTTTCTGCGCGACCTGGCCGGGCCCCTCGTTGCGGATTGCCACTGAGAGCCGTGCTCCTGCGTTGGTTGCCGGATCAAGCAACGGACCCATGGGGAGAGGGGGAACCGTTTCGCTTTCGTCCGGCGGCCGGACCGACGGCGGACCCAGAGGCGCGACGTTGGTCAGGATTACCGCGTTGGGCGCATAGGTGATCTGCAGGTTAATGCCGTTGACGGTAAAAATCGTCCCATTCGCCAGTCCGGCGAATGTTCCCGTGAGAGAACCGGTGCTCGTGAGGATCGTAAAGGTATCCCCGCCGCTCGAGGCAAATCCGACGGTAGTCGTGAGAGTTGGACTTGCGGTGAGGTCAACATCGCCGCGGACCGCGAGTTGATCATAGTCGGCCCCGGCATTTGTGCCATTGAGTCTTGCCGTAAAGGAAGAGCCGGCTGCGAATACGTCACTGCCGCTTTGCAGTAGGCCCGGGCTTGGTCCGCCGGGACTTACAGTGCCCGCGGTCGTGATCGGACCAACCGTCCCGGTCCCGCCCAGGGTGGCCCCGCTCTGAACCGTTACCTTGCTGGCGGCATCGGAGCCGTCGACCAGAAGTGTCCCGGCCGCCACGTTCGTAGTGCCAGTAAAGCCATTCTTGCCGGTCAACGTCAGGACACCGCTACCGAGCATCGCCAGATTGCCCCCACCGCTCACGGAGCCGGTGAGGGACGTGTTGCCGGCATTGGTGACGGTCAGTGTGGTCCCGTCTCCAAGTGTCCCGCTGCCGTGGAGGATCAAATTGTTGACGCCGCCGATCGTGGAGGAACCGCTGACCGAGTAGGCGTTGGCAAGGCTGACCGCGGTACCCGCTTCCAATGTTCCCCCGTTCAACGTCAAGTCTCCGGTTCCCAGGGCCGAGTTGGTCAGAACCAAGAGCGTGCCTGAGTTGAGTGCTGTCCCGCCGTGTTTGTTGGCGCCGGCAAGAACGAGGGTCCCGATATCGGCCGCTTCGGCGAGCGTGCCGGCTCCGCTGAGCTTTCCGGAAAACGTCGTCGTCCCCTTGTTCACGACCGTGAGGGTAAAGCCCTTGGACAGACTGGCGGCGCCGGTAAACGTGAGATCATTGCTTCCCCCAATGCTGCTGTTGGCGGTAACCTTGAGGGCGTTCACCAGCGTCAGGGGCATGCTGGATGCCAGCGTTCCGCCATGAAGAGTTAACGCTCCCGGTCCCAGGCCTTTTTGGCTTCCCAGGGTGAGCGTCCCGGCACTTACGGTGGTACCGTTGTAGAGATTGTCCCCACCCAAGATCAGCGTGCCCGCATCGGCCTTGGTGAGCCGGTACTTGCCGCTCACCACACCTTCAACGTCCAGGGTTGCTCCGGCCGAAGTTACCCGCCAGGTTTGGCTTGCGGCGAGCGCGATGTCGAGGATCATTCGGTCGGTGGCCGTGGTAACTGAGCTGTCCAAGCCGATCCCGCCGCTCTTGAGCGTCAACGCACTTCCACCGATGGTGTACGCTTTGTTCCCCGTGAACCGGATCGATTGCACGGTGAGACTGACGAAATCGTTATCGCTAATGAAGTTCGCTGCGGTGGCGGGGAAGACCAGAGCGGCACGGGGATCGCCCTGGGGGCTTCCGCCCTTCCAGTTACTGGCCACTGACCAAAAACTATTCGTCATCCCCGTCCACGTGTGGGTGGCCGGGGCAAGACGGGCTTCAAAGGGCTCCAGACAAGGCCGGGGCGAAGGTTGACGTCGGGCCGATCGCCGTCGTCGGAAGAATGGGATCACATTGCGCGAGAGTTGCCGCAGACCGACCGGTAACATGTTGAATCTCCCTTGATTCAAGAACGGATGATGCAATCTGGCCCGAGCGCCTCGGGACAGATTCTCCCAGGCGCAGCGGCGCGAGGGAGATACTTCCTCGATGCAAAGGCTATGGGAGTCTTGCAGGCGGGCAGTTCGTTCAAGACGAAACGAACTGAGCGGGCGACCAGGGAACCGTACGGGTATCCCCTCGTCCTTGAAGAGCGCAAATCGTCCAGAGTCTAAACAGGGAGAACGGCGAATTCAAGATGATTTTGGAAACTTCTCGCTGATCGGCTACCGCACAATCTGCACTCGTGAGAACGCACCTTCGCTACTCCCGAATAATCCGCAAACGGAAAGTTGTTGACATACTATGTCCACGCGGCTGTTATACTTGTGTCTGTCTTCACGCACGGGACTCGGGCTCAACCCGGTTGGTTCACGCGTTCAACCAGGCCGCGCTCCCATCACGAGCATCCGCTTCGCCGGGGGGACAAAGAATTTTCGTGGCGGGTGTAACCTTTTGCGGGCGCGAGCAGGAAGGAGAATAGAGGACCTTCCATGACCACTCCGCAGCCGGACACCGAGGAACTGTTGCGGCAAGCCGAGTTTGGCAATGCAAGCGCTCGGGAGAGCCTCTTGGCCCGCCACCGCAACCACCTTCGCAAGATGATCGCCTGGCGCTTGGATCGGCGCCTCGCTGCCCGCGTCGATCCGTCCGATGTCGTCCAGGAGGTCCTCCTGGAGGCCAGCCGTAAGATGGACCGCTACCTGTGTGAGCGACCTGTGCCCTTCTTTCCCTGGCTACGCGCACTGGCCGGCGAGCACCTCGCCACGCTGCACCGCCGCCATGTTCGGGCCCAAGGGCGCAGCGTCCTGCGCGAACAGGTGGGTGTCCTCAGTCTCCCGGATGAGTCAGCCGCTGAGCTGGCCTCCCGCCTGGTGACGTCGTCCACCAGCCCCACGCAGCGAGCAGTGCGGCGGGAACTGCGCGAGAGGGTGCAGCAGGCCCTGGAGCGACTTTCGGAACGGGACCGGGAAGTACTCGTGCTCCGCAACCTGGAGCAGCTCTCCGTTGCCGACACGGCGGAAGTCCTCCACATCAGTCCCGCCGCGGTCAAGGTGCGGCACCTACGGGCTCTCGAGCGGCTGCACGGGCTCCTGGCCGAGGAGCACGAGGAAACTTAGCCATGAACGAGTCATGCCGTGCCGACGTCCGGTCCACGGATTTCGATCGGCTGGCGGCGGATGTCATCGCGGAGATCACCGACCGCCGGCACCGGGGCGAGACGGTGGACGTTGCAGAGTACTTGACGCGCTACCCGGAGTTGGCGGCACGGCTCCGCCCATTGATGGCGGCTCTGGACATGCTCGCCCAGTGCAGCTCTACGCCGGGCTCGGTCAGGTCGCTGGGAAAGTCCGTGGCCGGCGATGAGATTGATGGGACGCTTGGTGATTTCCGCTTGCTCCGCCAGGTGGGCCGCGGCGGCATGGGCTTCGTTTACGAGGCTGAGCAAATATCACTCGGGAGACGAGTCGCCCTCAAGGTGTTGCCATTTGCCGCCACGATGGACGCGCAGTACTTGCAGCGTTTTCACAACGAAGCGAAAGCGGCTGCGTGTCTCCACCACACCAACATCGTGCCGGTGTTCTCCGTCGGCTGCGAGCGCGGCGTCCACTTCTATGCTATGCAGTTCATCGACGGCCAACCGCTCAGCGAACTCATCCGCCAGTTGCGCAGCGTGATGAACAGCGAGAAGGCGAGGGCGGGGGTGGTCGAGCAAACGCCTGGCTGTCAATCTCCGTCGGGGAGTATTGCCTCGACGCCGCAACGAGCTTTCGAAGTCACACCGCTGACGGGCAACGGGTGTCTCGGCCGCGGTTACTTCCGCAAGGTGGCGGAGTTGGGTGTGCAGGCGGCGGGGGCGCTGGACCATGCGCACCAATTGGGGATCGTCCATCGTGATATCAAGCCGGGTAATCTGCTGCTCGATGGCCGTGGCAATCTATGGGTGACGGACTTTGGGCTGGCGCAGATGCAGCACACCGAAGCGAGTCTGACGCTGACGGGCCAAGTGTTGGGCACGCCGCGGTACATGTCGCCGGAGCAGGCGTCGGCTAAACGACTACTCATCGATCACCGCACCGACGTCTACTCGTTGGGGGCGACGCTGTACGAGCTGTTGATGCTGCGGCCGGCGTTCGAGAGCGAGGACCGGCAGGAGCTATTGCAGCAGATCGCGTTTGAGGAGCCTCCTCTGCCGCGACGTTTCAACAAGGCGATCCCGGCGGAACTGGAAACCATCGTGCTCAAGGCGATGGCCAAGGATCCCGGCGAGCGCTTTGCCACCGCCGGCGAGCTGGCCGACGATCTGGGGCGCTGGCTGGAGGACCGACCCATCCGAGCACGGCGGTCCCCTCTACGGACGCGGCTGCTGCGCTGGGGGCGACTTCACCAGACGTTACTCGTGAGCATGGCGGCGGCGTTGGTGATGGGGTTAGCGGTACTGGCGGGCAGCATCGGGTGGATTGTCCGCGACCGAGCCGCACGGCAAGCGAACATCGCCTCGGACGTTCGGACGGCACTGGACGAGGCGGAGCGGTTTCGAGGGGAAAACAAGCTGCCGCAAGCCCAGGCCGCGGCCAAACGCGCGGAGGCACTGCTGCACGACGGCGCGGCCGATCCTCACTTGGCCGAGTGGGTAGGGAGCCTGGTCCGGCAGTTAGCCGACGAAGAGGCGGACAGCCGACTGGTCGACCAATTACAAGAATTACGGCTTCGCCAGGCCGGGGTGAACGCGGAAGAAAATCGCTTTCTTATCAGCAACGCGCGTCCCGATTATCAGCAGGCCTTCCGAACTTATGGCGTGGGGATGGAGGCGACGACACCGGCAGAAACAGCAGCTCGGCTGCAAACGCGGCGTGCAGTGGTCCGTGCTACCCTGATAGCGGCTTTGGACCATTGGCTGATTTTGGCACGCCATGAGAAGGCCCCGGAGGCCGACTGGCTGGAACGGGTCCTGTCCCTTGCGGATCCGGATAGCTGGCGGCAACGGCTGCGTGCCGCACGGACGCGAAATGACCGGCAGGCACTGGAAAAGCTGGCGGCGGAAGTCGATCCTGCGGCGCAGCCTCCGGAGGCGCTGTTTGTGCTCGACCTCGCTCTCCGACAGCGCGGCGCCAAGGCGGCTGCCCTCGCGCTCTTGCGGCGTACCCAGGAGGCCTACCCCGCGGACTTTTGGGTCAATGAGAATCTGGGGATGGCCCTGCGAGAATGCCAACCGCCGCAGGACGAGGAAGCAATTCGCTTCTTGACGGTGGCTGTGGCCTTGCGGCCCGAAAGCCCGGGGGCACGCCTCAACCTCGGCCTCGTCCTTTGGGCAAAAGGCAGGCTCGACGAGGCGGCAGCCGCCTTCCGCCAGGTCATCGCGCTGCAAGCCGATTACGCCATCGCGCACCGCTATCTAGGCCAGATCTATCTCGCTCAGGGCCATCTGAACGAGGCGATCGTGGCCTGTCGCCGAGCCATCGCACTGAAGCCCGATCAGCCCCAGACGCACTTCATTCTCGCCACCGCCCTGGGCGAACAGAGCCGGCTCGCCGACTCGGCGGAGGCTTACCGTCGTGCCATTGAACTAAAGCCCGATTATGCCGAGGCCTATTGCAACCTCGGCAGGGTCCTCCGGCGGCAAGGGGAACTGGTGCAAGCCTCAGCCGCTTACGAGCGCGGGCACGCCTTGGGATCGCAACGCCCGCGCTGGCCCTACCCGTCGGCCGAGTGGGTGAAGAAAAGTCGGCGCCTCGTCGAATTGGAGGACCGGTTTCCGGCGATTCTCTGTGGCCAATCGCGGCCCACCATCGCGGCCGAGCTGAGTGAGTATGCCGAAGTTTGCTATGCCAAACGGCATTACCTGGCGGCGGCGCGCTTCTGGGCGGACAGTCTTGCCGCTGATCCAACGCTTGCCGCTGACCGACGGGATGAAGCGGTGTGCGCGGCTGTCTTGGTAGCGGCGGGCCAGGGGGAAGATTCCGGGCTGCTGGATGGCAAGGACCGCTCCGGCTGGCGCAAGCAGGCCTTGCAATGGCTGCACGACGATTTGATAGCTCTCACCGAACGCTTGAAGAGTGGCAAACCGCAAGATCGCCGCATGGTACGGCAACGGCTTCGGAATTGGAAGTGTGAACAGGAATTGGCTAGCCTTCGCGATCCCGCCGCCGTGGCCCGGCTCCCGGCCGACGACCAGGCATCTTGCCAAGAGTTTTGGTGCGATGTCGAGGCATTGTTGAACGCCATCGACACAGGCAAATAGGTCTGTGAAGCGATGCTTTTGCCGTTTGACAATTGCTGGCGTCCGGTCTACACGCCCAACGCAATGTTCTTCACTCACTCGAAAGCAGCCCGATCAACCCTGGGAGGTTCCCGCCATGTTGTACCGCAAACTGTTCCGAGACTTGATGGGGCGCGGGTCGCCGCGGTCCTCGACCCGGCGGCCGCGTTCACTTCCCAGGCTCGAAGCACTGGAGGACCGGATCGCGCTGAGCACGCTCATAGTCACGAGTGCCGCCGATGATGGATCGGACGGCACCTTCCGCGTCGTGCTCGCCGCCGCCCGGAGCGGCGATACGATCCGGTTCGCGCGGCAGTTAGACGGCCAAATTATCACCCTGCTGCACGGCGAGCTCGCCGTCAATCAGAGCCTGGACATCAAGGGGCCCGGTGCGGACAAACTGACGATCAGCGGCAATTCGTCCAGCCGAATCCTCGATATTGCCGCCGGGATGCACGTGGCGATTTCCGGCTTGACGCTCACCAACGGTCTGGCGACGGACGGGGCCGGCATCCGCAATGCCGGTGCTCTCACTCTCTCGAAGGATGTACTCATCGGCAACGTGGCCCAGGGAATCACCGGTGGCGGCCTCTTCGGCGACGGCGGCGGCCGAGGCGGTGCTCTCGAGAATCGGGCGGGAGCTACCCTTGATGTGTTGAAATGCAATTTTGCAAATAATCAGGCGCTCGGCGGGCCGAATGGAGGCAATGCCTTTGGCGGCGGCATCGACAACGAGGCGGGGACGATGACCCTCGACCAAAGCGAGTTTACGGGGAACCAGGCCGTGGCAGGTGAGGGCGGCTCGGCCGGCGTGGTGGTCAACCTACCCGGCGGTGCGGCCGCTACGCTCATGGGAGTCGGTATGGGCGGCGGCATTTGGAACGATGGCGGCTCGGTGAGCGTGCGGAATTGCACGCTGAGCCACAACCTGGCTCAAGGGGGCAGCAACGGGGATTCGAGCAGCAGCAAAACGCCCTACATGCTCATCGGCACTGCATCGGGCGGCGCCATCGGCAGTGGCGCTTTCTTTGCGATGCAGACGCCCAACCTCGCCATCACCGCCAGCACATTGACCGGCAATAACACTCAGGGCGGCTCCAACCTGATCGAGGCCGTCCCCGTTTCCTCGCAGACGACAGACGCCGGTAACGGCCGAGGCGCCGCCGTGGGCGTTAGCGCGGGAAATCTCACCATCCTCAACGGCATGATCAGCGATAACAGGGCAATCGGCGGGGCCCTGTTTACAGACATCCAGGGTCGGACGAAGGCGGAAACTGAAGGCTCTGAAGGCATCGGCGGGGGCATCGATGATGCGTTTGATTTCGGCTTCTCGACACCGGCGGTGCTTCCCAGTCTCTCTATCATGGGTAGCACGATTAACGGCAACGCGGCGCTGGACAATGGACCAAGCGGTGCTGGGATGGGTGGCGGCCTTGACACCACGCAAGTGGCCGTTGTTATGGCCCACAGCACGGTGAGCAACAATCAGGCCAGTGGCGCCGTCGGGGGTGGAACCGTTTCAGGCGTCACTCGTGGCGGTGGAGCTGGCTTGGGGGGCGGCCTTGAAAGTACGGCGGGGTCGCTCACCATCACTGGCAGCGCGATCCACGACAATGTGGCGCAAGGGGGCACGGCCGGCACAGGCCCCATGGGCGGCAACGGGACCGGCGGAGGCATTAACTCGCGATCGCAGATCGCGGTCCTTACCAACACGAGCCTGGAGGGCAACCTGGCCATCGGCGGCGACGCGTCCGCCACCACCGCCGGCGGCGGCAACGGGAGCGGTGGTGCCGTGGCGTCGCTGTCCGCAACCCTAGTCTTAACCCGGACAACCCTGAGCGACAACCAAGCCGTCGGAGGCGATAATCCGAGCCTTTCTGTCCAAGGAGGCGGCAGAGCACAAGGCGGTGGTGTCCTCCTCAGCAAGACTTCGGCAACCCTGACAGGTACGAGTTTCAAAAAGAACCAGGCCTTGGGCGGCTCCGGCGGCAAGCGTGGCGGTGAAGCCGACGGCGGCGGTATCTCGGGGAACGCCAGCCCCGTGCGGATATCCGACAGCATCTTCGTGGGAAACGAGGCCATCGGCGGCGCCGGCGGGGCCGGGGTTGCGTTCGGTGCCGGCGGCCTCGCCCAGGGCGGCGGGTTCATGACCTTCGACGCGGACGCGAACATCCGCTCCACTCAATTCATCGGCAACCTGTGCCAGGGCGGGGCCGGCAATATTGGCTCTGAGGGTGTCGGTGGAGGTGTGGAGATCGCTGCCTTCACGTCTTCCACCGGTGCCATGCCAATCGTTATGGATTGCTTGTTCATGCAGAATACGGCCCAGGGCGGGGCAGGCGAGCCAACTGCCACCGATGGCGAAGGCGGCGGCATCTTTGTCAGCGGCTTTACGACCATGAGCATCCAGAACAGCACGTTCGTAGAGAACAAGGCCTTGGGCGGGGATAGCGCGGACAGAGGAGCGGGCGGCTTTGCGGCCGCGGGTGGTCTCGACATCGACGCCCAAAGCACTATCCAGGTCTCCGATTGCGCCTTCCTCGACAACGCGGCTCTCGGCGGCAACGGCGGGGCGGGGAACAGCACGAATTCCGCCGGCGGTGCGGGCGGCACCGCTACGGGTGGCGGAGTGAATGTGGACTTCGGATCCACGGCAACGATTCGCAACGCCAGCTTTTATGGGAACCTGGCCGAAGGCGGGACGGGAGGCGGAGGAGCCAGCGGCGCAGCCGGTGGCGCGGGGGGCGTCGGCCAAGGCGGCGCCCTCTCCAACTTGGATGCGACTACCACCCTAAGCAATTCCAGCTTCGTGATGAACGAGGCCTTCGGTGGCGGCGGTGGCACGGGAGATGCTGGAGGAGCAGGCGGCAAGGGCGGCGAAGGCGACGGCGGTGCCTGTTTCAATACGCTGGCCGGGCAGTCCGGCCAGGCCACTTTGACCCTTCGCTGTTGCGTGGTCGCGGCAAATATCGCGGAGGGCGGTGCCGGAGCAGCGGGCAGTAGTGGTGGGAATGGCAACGGAGGGGGGCTCTTTAACGACATGGCCGCGACTACCACCGCTCTTGTCAGTGCGGTCGTCGGTAACCAAGCCGATGGTGGTAACGCCGGCGCGGGAGGCAGCGGTGGTGCAGGCGTCGGCGGTGGGATCTACAATCTCGGCACGGTTGGCCTGGATGCCGCCTCGATTGTTTTCAGCAACCATGCTTCTGCAAGCGCGGATGACGTATTCGGGCCAATCACTCCGTTGTGAACGAAACCCGGATGTGGTGGCACAGACCTGGCTTGGGGGCAAGGTTGGGCAGCGGTCGTGCAGACTCATTCCTTGGGTGACAGTTTTTTCGCTTTTGGCTTCTTCTCTTTGCGCTCGGGTTCTTCGGGCGGCGGCTCGACTTCGGCGATCGATTTTTTCACAATTTCATCCAGGAGGAGCGCGGCATGCCGTTGATGGTCCACCGTACCGAACAGCTGCCAGCCGCGCCGCCCGCGTTTCCGCAGTTCCTTGGCGCTGGGCTTGACGAGGATCTGGACGCGGCCCGGCTTGGTCAGGACAGCAAACTGCAATTGCGTGGCCAGTACGTCGGCGAAGTTTTTTCGCTTCCAGCTGGTCTTCTTCATGGGGAGTTCTCTTGGTCGTTGTGAGCGCGAATTGATCACAAACCCAAGAGAAGCATATCACATTCCCTGAGGCCGGACAGCTGCGCCGACCGCAGATTCGTTGCTCGGCACAATCCGCAGCAGTGTCAGGGGCTGTTGGCCGACGGCTTCGATTTGGGCACGATGACAACGACCTCGTCGCGGATCGCGATGGTCAAGCCGACCGGCTCGAGCAGTTTGTGCAGCCCTTCCCGCAAAGGGAGATCCGTGACGGTGGCAGAGATCATGGCCTTGGGGTCCAGCAAACCGGTGCGACGCGCCGCCGGGTCGAGGACGAAGTTCTCGCCTGTGGCGCGCTCAAAATATTGGGCAACCTCCGCCAGGGATTTTTCGCGCAGATTGAAGCTCTTTTTGTTGTTGAGCACCTTCTCGATGCGCTGGGCGCAGGCCTGCTGCGGCTCCGAAAGGGCAGACCCCTCGGCCGGCGCAGCTTTGCCAGTCGTCACGATCAGCCCCTTGTCGTCCTTCTCGAGCTTCAGGTCGTACGCGCCCAGGAGGAGGTTCAGAGCACTCCGCAAGGAAACCGAGCCTTGCATCTTGAAAGGCATCTTGGTGTCCAGAGCAATCCCAGACTTCTTCAGGCTTGCTTCGTCGAGCCGAATGTCGACGCGTCCCAGGCGCGCCAGCTGTTGCACGGCTTGGTCGAGAGGCGGATCGTTGAGGAAGAAAACAACGTTGCGGTCCATTGCCTTTTCGAGCCGCACGGCAATCGGCAGAGGAGGCAGCTTGCTCTCCAGCTCGGCCTCGCCTGACTCGCCGACAAGCTTGCCTTCCGGATCGATCAAGATCGTCGTCGGGAACGCCCGGATCTCGTACGTCTTCAGGGTCTCGCCGGTGGAATCGAGCAAAATTGGAAAGGGCAAATCCTTGCCGTGCCAGTAGGTTTTCTTGGGGCCTTCCAGCTTCGGGTCCAGCTCGGCGAATGTCTTGGCCGTCGCGTCGTGGAAGGCCAGGATCTCGAACTGATCCCGATGCTCTTTGTGGGTTTCATAGAGGTTGATCAGCTCCGGCAAACTGCCGGCGGTGCATGGCCCTCACCAGAAGCCCCAGAATTCAACCAGGACCCATTTGCCTTTGAAATCGGCGAGCGTCACGTCTTTCTTGACGCCACGGGCATCGGTGACGTGCCATGCTGGCGGTGTCTTCCCCTTGTGTCTGGCAATCACAGTCGCCGGCACATCCAGCGTTTGCATATCCAGCTCGGTTTTGTCCGCTGGAACAACGAGGTCTTCTTTGATGGACTTGATATCGGCGCCGTAACCCCAGAAGTTGTATTTGCCCGGCGGGAGCAGGAATGAGAACGTGGCCTCCTGAGAATCACATCCCAGGAAGCGGCTGCCGTCGGGAGTCATCATGTAGACGTTGGTCCAAGTTAGTTTCCGGTTGAGTTCCTTGCAGAAAAAGCTCCCCTTCACCCGCACAAGCGGGCCCAGCGTTACGGTAACATCCTTCGCGGAAGATCCTTTCTCGACCGCGAGGATGCCTCCCGTTTTGCGGTCTTTATCCACAGCCAGCACTGCTACCCCGCTGCCATAATCGGGGACCTTCAGTGAGAATCGGCCGTCTTGATTGCTTTTGACACTCTCATGGCCCTGCATGGAGCTGGCACGGCTCGTCCAGAACGTGGAGAGCTCGACGTTCGCCGCCGGCTTGCCCGCGGCATCCACAACTTTGCCCGCGATGGTCAGATCTCCCGCAGCGCTCGTCCATCCCGGCAGGGCGAGGCTCAACAATCCAACAGCAATCACGAATCTTCGTTTCATGATTTCGAGGCCTCCACATCCCATCATCTTTGCTTCCGACAGTATATACAACTCCGGCGGCAAAACCTGAACGAGACTTGCGTGCACGGACATGCACCGAGACAAGGAGAGGAGCTCCTTGTCTCGGTGCTTGCTTGTCCGCGCGGGGGAGATCGGCTCAATACGACTTCGGATCGATCACCTCGCCGCCGTTGCGCGTGATCAGGGCGCGCAAGATGGACTCCTTGATATTCTGCCTGAGGAAACGCACGGAGCCGTCGCAGAACGCGGCACTGAAGCCGCCCGATGCGTGACCGCCTAGCTTGGGCAGTGGCTTATTGGGGTCGTAGGGCAAGTCCTCCGGCTTGGTCCAGGGGACGGGGTTGGCGGCTTCGACGAGCATGATGGTGTTCGAGGTTCCATCGGGAAAATCCGCCGGCAAGCGCAAGCCCTTGGTGCCTTCAAAAACCGCTCCCGGGCCGACAAACCCTTCAAAGACGGTCACGGTCTCGCCCGAAGGCAAATTCGGATCTGCGAAGACCTTGGGCATCTGGGCGAGCAATCGCTGGTTGTGCGGACTATCCCAAGCTTCGTCGAGCTTGAACTGCTTATACAGCGCGTCCTGGTCCAGGAAAGGAAGTAACGAAACCCGCCAGCTCAGAAGCGGTTTGCCATCCTTGCTGTAGATTGCCTGTGCGGGAAAATGGCCGTAGGAGTCTTGGTAATTGTGCATGGCCAAAGCAATCTGCTTCAGGTCGTTGATCGACTGCATGCGGTTCGCCGACTGCCGGACTTGTTGCACACCGCTCACTACCGTGGCCACCACGACAGGCACATCTGCCTGGATACGCACCGTTACCTGGAGGTCAGCTCCCTTCTGCGCGATCTTGGCCGTTTGCAGGGCATCGTTCACGAGCTTCAGCATGCTCTGCAGACCGGGACCGCCTGGTTGCGGGGCAGTTTGCTGGCCGGCGAGAGCCAGGCCCACGCGGGCCAAATCGATGGCCGCCTGGAGCGGCTTTTCAGCTCGCTTGGCCTCGGATTCGTCGGCAAAGTTCAGGCGCAGATCCAGTTTATTGTTCTGCCCCAGATCCAAGATTCCAATCGCCGTCCGCGCCTTGAGCAAATCCTTGAACGCCTCCAGCTGGGGCGGAAGCTTGCCTCCGTTTTGTTGGGCGAAAGCCGAGACGTTGAGACAGCCCACGATTTGGTGGTCTTGACCCGCAAGTTGAAGGGCAGGGCTCAGCGCGCCCTCTCGGGCGGCAGGGCGATCCAGGTAGGCGCGGACCGCATCGGCGGAGCTGATCAAATAGGTTCGGTCGCTCAGAAAAACTATGGCCTGGTTCTTGTCCGAGACGAAGTAGATTTGTTCCTTCTGCCTTGCCGGCTTGACGCCGGTGAGGGCCGTGGACATGATCTTGGCGCGATCGAAGGGCTGAACCGTCGTAACGAAAATGAGCGGCACCAGGGCATGGAAATCGCTCATGACGATGCTCACTCGCTCCATGTCGCCGGGCGTCACGCCGATTTCCTTTTCAAACGCCTTGGCACCCTCGGCAAGCTCCCGACCTTGCTGCTGGCGCATCGCTTTGATCGGTTCGCTGTTCCACAGCTCCGCGACGCGGACCGAGATCAGCAAGGCGGCATCGGCCGGCACACGTTCCAGATCTGCTGTTGGGCTCCCCTTCCCTGCGCCAGGTGGCTGATTTTGAGCGATGAGTTGGCCCTCTCCTGCCAAGCCAAGCAGCAGGACCGCAAGCATGGCCCTGCGGCACCGGACCGTGCAGGCCGATGCAGAGGCAAGTGAACGGTTCATAGTGACTCTCCGGATGAAAGGTTTGCACCAAGGTTCCATCGAACGAACACGTATCATGGCCAATCCCTATCGTGGCCACGATGGCACGAGGAAGACGTGTTCCGGGTCCATGAACTGCGACTGCGGGCTGGGGCGCTTCCGAAACGACGGGTGCATCCCGCCAGAAATGTCGATTGCCTCGGGGCCAACAGTCCACAGGATGCTTTGGCCAGGGGCCAGTTCAGTCCATCCTGGCCCTTTTAAACCGGGTGTCTGTTGCCAGTCGATTCGCTGGCCCTTCGAGACCAGGTAGTGAAACGCCGCGCCGCTAAAGGGGTCCTGCGGTACATCTTCCAGGTACCGCGGGACCAGGTGTGCCAGGCTCGGTGCCGGTCTCTGTTCGTGAATCTCGAAAAGCGATAGCGCGAGCTTCAGACGGGCGGCGCGCACACGGCAAAGCGAAAAGGCCTGTTTCAGATGGTCCGGCCGGGACGAAAGCGCGAAGAGCCGAAGGAGCAGACCGGAATCGGCGAGAAGGTGCTCCCATTGTCCGGGGCGGAACGGCCTTTGTTTTGTGTCGGGAATGAAGCAACTGGATATGGCTGCGTCCGCCAGCGGAAGGCCGATGCGCGGCCCGACACGAGCTTGCAATGGCAATTGCCAGTAGGGCGTCTGTGCTTCCTTGAGCCGACTGCACGTCAGAGCGTGAAGAAAGCGGCGGGCCCGCTCTTTTTCCCACGGAGTCTGGAACGATAGCCCGATCAGGTCGCGCTCTACGTCGGCCGTGGTGGAAGAGCCGGTGACCGTGTAGTACCAGCGTACGGGATCCTCCATCAGTTGAGCGAGAAATGGATACTCCGCCACGACCGGGTCGGTAGGCGGCGGCATTTCTTCCTCATGCCGGTTGAGCTGGACCAGGGCACGCTCCAGCAGCTTGGATCGGGCCGCGAAGGCCGAGGCCTGGACAGGAGGCTCTTCCCCCGAAGCGGTGGTCGCCAGACGTTCCAGCCAGCGATCGAGGCCCTGTAGGGCGGTCGTTTCCACCGCCATGCCTTCCTGGTAGTACGCGGCCACGGTGTGATGGCGGAGGCTTCGCGAAAAAGCCAGCACCCAAAGAAGATGATCCAGGGCTGCGGGAGAATCTCCTCGCGCCTGAACCTGCAATGCCCGAGCCGCGAGTACCTGGGCCAGCCGTTGGCAAGTGCTTGCGGGGATCGATGCCACCTGCCGCGGATCCTCGACCACACCCCAAGGCACCGCGGCGGCTTCGTGCAAATCACGAATCCACTCGCCACGGCAGATCTGCTCCAACCACCACGACGCCAGCTCCGCATCCGTATCGGGCCAGCCATGTTCCAGGATTTGAGTGATTGCATCATAGGGTGTGGGCCGCTCGACCACTGCTGCTCCCGGCGCCGCGGCGCCGGCAAGTCCCTCGGCCAGTTCGGGGGTTGCCGCCTGGTCGATGCGGTCGAGCCGCTCCTGGGCTGCCTGCTCCAGGGAGGCAAACTCGCGCACGGCGCGGCGCGTCCGGACGCCCGCGTCAATTTGTTCCATTGACGGTAGACTGACCGCGGACCGTATCACCTCTAACGGCTCACCCACGTCAGGGATTTCCACGGCGCGATAGACCAGGTTGCCGGCTAACCAGAGACCGCCGAGGCCAACGCAGCCAATCATCCCGGCGGCCGAGCTCCAGTTCTTCAACAGGTTGCCCGCCCAGGCCCAGATTCCCACCCGTGTAGCCAGCAACAGCGCGGCGGCAAAGGGCAACACTTGCCACAACTTCAGCCCGCCGACAACAAGCGAAGGGATCCAGATCCCGATGGCCGGCACACTGACCAAGAGCGACAGGACTAACGCGACCGCATTCTTCCGAGCAACAAGGCCAAGCAGTTGACCGACGCTGAAGCCGTAGACCGGCCAAAGCACAAGGAATACGTCCTTGGGCAGGTATCTCAGGAGGAACGAGGAGCCGAGGAATTCCCATCCGGATTGGGCATTACCGACACCGTGCCGAGCCTGGACGGGTTGATTCAACGCGCCCCACAGAAGCGTCGCGAT